>NZ_JBBIAM010000043.1:0-73286 GCF_054185185.1 Bradyrhizobium sp. UFLA05-153 | reverse complement strand
CCCTCCCAGAGCAAAACCCTGACCCATTCTCCCGCAACAGCCTTGACTCAAAACGCCCCATATGAGGGTGGGCAAAGGCGCGAAGCGCCGTGCCCACCACTTCTGTCGAGAACTGGAGACATGGTGGGCACGCTTCGCTTTGCACACCCTACGGCAGCTTCATTCGCTGAAGCCGCCTACGTCCCTTCCTCGCTGAACTTGCTTTCAACGAGCTCGGTGATCGCGGCGAGCGCGGCTTCGGCGTCATCGCCTTTGGCTGAGACGGTGATCGTCGTGCCGGGCCCTGCGGCCAGCATCATCAATCCCATGATCGAGGTGCCGCCGACGGTCTCGCCCCCGCGCGTCACCCAGACCTGCGCGCTGAAGCGTTCCACCGCCTGCACGAACTTTGCGGACGCGCGCGCGTGCAGACCGCGCTTGTTGATGATCAGGAGCTCTTTGGAGATCGCCCCTTCGGGCACGCCGGCTCCCGCAGGAGGACTGGCCTCACTTCCGAGTGGCGCGTCGTCGCTCATTTGCCGGCGAGCACGCGGCTGGCGATGGTGACGTATTTGCGGCCCGCTTCCTGGGCCATCGCGATCGCGTCGGGCAGCGCGCGCTCCTCGCGCACCTTGGCGAGCTTAACCAGCATCGGAAGATTGATGCCCGCGAGCACTTCGACCTTGGGTCGGCTCATGCAGGATATTGCAAGGTTGGACGGCGTGCCGCCGAACATGTCGGTGAGGATCGCAACGCCGTCGCCGGAATCGACGCGATTAACCGCCTCGATAATGTCGCTTCGACAGAGATCGGAATCATCCTCGGCGCCGATCGTGATCGCTTCGATTTGCTTTTGTGGGCCCATGACGTGCTCAAGCGCTGCCTTGAATTCGTCGGCAAGGCGCCCGTGGGTCACAAGTACTAGACCAATCATCGGAAAACTCCTCGCGGGCGCTCTTGGTGCGCCGCACGAACGCGCCACTTTGACCATCCAGAGCCCCCGCGCAAGAGGGGATGTTGCGTATCTCCCTGAAACTAGACGGATGGATGAGGGGAAATGCGCCGGTCTATTCGGTCGCGATAGTGGGACTCATATGGTTACCATTCCCCTTCAAACAATCGCGGGACGGCTTAAGGGAAGATTAACTCTTGGTAGTGGTCAAGACCGCGACAACCAGGGGAAGGGGCTGGTAACCGGCTCCGACCGGGATTCGCGGTAATTCGACGCCGGAAATGGTGGTTTTCAGCGCTTCCGGCTGTGGCAGGCGCTCCGCGTCGGGCGCGGCGAGATCGACCACGAGGCCGACCGTCGCATGGTCCACGAAGTCACAGCGGCGGATGCCGAGGCCTCTGATTTCGATCAGGCCGGCCAGGACAGGGGCAGGGCGGACCACAATTTCGTTGCCGAGTGTCGCCAGATGGACACGGTCATCGCCCACCAAAACGGCAGCTTCGACCACCCCGGCGCGGCTTGCCATGATCAAATCGAAGGCAAGGCGCGACTTGCCCGCGCCCGAGGGCCCCCGGATCAGCACAGCCCTATTCCCGATTTTGACCGCGGAAGCGTGGACGCTGGCGCTGTCCTCGCTCATAGCGCCGGCAGCCTCACCACGAAGCGCGCGCCGGCAACCGTGGGCAGGCCGTCGGCGTCCGCGGGACCAGCGCGATTTTCCGCCCAGATGCGTCCGCCATGGGCCTCGATGATCTGCTTGGAGATCGACAGGCCGAGGCCGGAGTTCTGGCCGAAGCCCTGATGCGGGCGATCGGTGTAGAAGCGCTCGAAGATGCGCTCCAGCGCGTCCTCGCGGATGCCGGGGCCGTCATCGTCGACCACGATCTCGATCTCGATCCGCACCCGGCGGCAGGTCATGCGCACCTTGTTGCCGGGCTCGGAGAAGGACTGCGCGTTCGACAGGAGATTGGAGATCACCTGCCCGAGCCGCGAATCGTGGCCGTTCACGGACAGGCCGTCGGTCGGGCCGCGGCCCTCGAAGCGGGTTTCGACCGCGACGTCGTGGCCGAGCTTGGTTTCGTTGGCGACCGAGGTGAGCGTCGTCAGCAGGCGTCTGAGATTGACGGGGATCGCATCCTGCCGCTGCAATTCGGCGTCGAGCCGGCTCGCATCCGAAATGTCCGAGATCAGCCGGTCGAGCCGCTTCACGTCGTGCTCGATCACTTCCAGCAGGCGCGCGCGGCTGGTGTCGTTGCGCGCCAGCGGCAAGGTCTCGACCGCCGAGCGCAGCGAGGTCAGGGGGTTCTTCAGCTCGTGCGCGACGTCTGCGGCGAACATCTCGATCGCCTCGATGCGGCGATAGAGCGCATTGGTCATGTCGCGCAGCGCGCCGGAGAGATGGCCGATTTCGTCGCGGCGGCGGGTGAAGTCGGGGATCTCGACGCGGGACTTGATGCGGCGGCGGACGCGCTCGGCGCTGTCGGCGAGGCGCCGCACGGGACCTGCGATCGTGCTTGCGAGCAGCAGCGACAGCATGATCATGACGGCGGCGGCGACGCCGCCGACTTTCAGGATCGCCAGCCGCTCGGCGGTGACCATCTGGTCGATGTCATCGCCTTGCGTTGACAGCATCAGCGCGCCATGGATGGCGCGCGAGCGCAGCACGGGGACCGCGACCGAGACGATGACCTCGCCGCGCGAATTGACCCGCACCATCGACCGCTTCTGGCCCTTCAGCGCATCGCCGACCTCGTCATAGCCATTGCCGTTCTCGGGCCCGAGCTCGCGATAGAGCGGCAGGTCGCCGCGGTTGAGCCAGGTGCGCACCGAGGTCATGCCGCGTTCGAGAATGCCGGGCTTCTCGGACGGCGGCGGCAGGTCGTAGCGCAGCACGTTCTCGAGGTTGCGGCTGTCGAGCAGGAGGATGCCGTTGGGATCGTAGATCCGGGCGCGCGTCTTGGTCGGCGAGATCAGCGTGCGCAACACCGGCGCCACGCGCTCCGGATTGATCGGGAAATCCAGCGGCGAATAGTCGTCGGACCCGCCATAGCTGTCGCCGAGCTTGAGATCGAGCAGCCGGTCGGGGTCGATGGTGATGGCGTTGGTCTGTACCGTCGCGGAGGCCGCGATCGCACCCGCGATGATCTCGCCCTGCACCAAAAGGCTCTGCGCGCGCGCGTCGATCAGGCCGGCGCGGAACTGCGACAGATAAAGGATGCTCGCGACCAGCGCGACCAGGCCGGCGAGGTTCAGCGAGACGATGCGGCGGGTGAGGCTCGAGAAGGAGAGCGCAAAGAAGAACTGCCCGGCGCGCTTGAGCCAGTTCAGCGGCCGCCAGCCTTGCGTGACCTGCTTCTCCTCGGCCGAATACTCCTGAACGCCCGCCGACGTGACGTCGGCGGCGTTCAGATTTGCATCAGGCTGCGTCCGGTCAAGCAATGCTTACGCCCGCGTTAGGACTGGTCGTGCGATTGGTCCCGCATCTTAGCCGAGACCGACGGCAACGTCAGTCCGCAAAGTCCCCGAAGGAGGCGATCGCCTCAGGCTTCCTTGAAGCGGTAGCCGACGCCGTAAAGCGTCTCGATCATCTCGAACTCGTTGTCGACCACTTTGAACTTCTTGCGCAGCCGCTTGATGTGACTGTCGATGGTGCGATCGTCGACATAGACCTGGTCATCATAGGCGGCGTCCATCAGCGCGTTGCGGCTCTTCACCACGCCGGGCCGTGTCGCCAGCGCCTGGAGGATCAGGAATTCGGTGACCGTCAGCGTCACCGGCTCGTTCTTCCAGGTGCAGGTATGCCGTTCGGGATCCATGCGCAGAAGACCGCGATCGAGCGCCTTGGCGTCGTTCTCCTTCGGCGCGGCGGTCGGATCCTTCGGTGCCGAGCGGCGCAGCACTGCCTTGACGCGCTCGACCAGCAGCCGCTGCGAGAACGGTTTGCGTATGAAATCGTCGGCACCCATCTTGAGGCCGAACAGCTCGTCGATCTCCTCGTCCTTGGAGGTGAGGAAGATCACCGGCAGATCGGATTTCTGGCGCAACCGCCGCAGCGTCTCCATGCCGTCCATGCGCGGCATCTTGATGTCGAGGATGGCAAGATCGGGCTGCGTGGTGCGGAAGCCGTCCAGCGCAGAGGCGCCGTCGGTGTACGTCATGATGCGGTAGCCTTCGGCTTCCAGCGCGATCGAGACGGATGTGAGAATGTTGCGGTCGTCGTCGACCAAAGCGATTGTGGGCATGAGCCTCTGCTTTCCGTTGGGGTCGTGATCTAAAACGGCGAGCAATTAAGTGATGCGCCGCGTACATGGGCCCCCAACCTGGGGTTCGAACCTTGTCACCGAGCAATGCAAGCTGGGCTGAAGTGTGACCAAAGTCCCTGGAAACACGGCGAAGCAGCCGTGGTCCGACCCATAACCGGACCCCGTTTAACCCCGAAAAGGCCGGCCTTGCAACCCGTAAAAGCCGGAAAACCGAAGAGAATCAGATGCAACCGACCTCCGATTTCGACCCCGGAAAGCTCGCCAAATCGCTGTTGCGGCGCTCCCGGCAGGGGGCGCTCGCGACCCTGACGCCCAATACCGGCGATCCCTATTGCTCCCTCGTCAATCTGGCGAGCCACCCCGACGCATCGCCGATCCTGCTGATCTCGCGGCTCGCCGTGCATACCAAGAACATCCTGGCCGACGGCCGGGTCTCGTTGATGCTGGATGAGCGCGCCCCCGGCGATCCCCTGGAAGGGGCCCGGATCATGCTGTCGGGACGGGCGGAGCAGGGGACGGAAGGCGAGCTGGAGCTCCTGCGCCGGCGCTATCTTGCCGCCCATCCATCTGCGGAAGATTTTGTTTCGTTTAAGGATTTTTCCTTCTTCCGGATCAGGCCGTCCGGAACTCATCTGGTTGCCGGATTCGGCCGGATCGTCGATCTGAAGCCCGCGCAGTTCCTCACGGACCTCGCTGGCGCCGATGAGCTGCTTGTAGCCGAGGAGGGCGCGGTCGCGCACATGAATGCCGACCATCGCGACACCATGGCTCTGTATGCGACAAAACTGCTCGGCGCGGCCGAGGGCGACTGGCGCTGTACCGGCTGCGATCCTGAGGGGATCGATATGCAGTCGGAACAGGCCGTGCTGCGGCTCGAGTTCCCCGAGCGGGTGACTGACGGCAACGCGCTGCGCAAGATGCTGGTCAGACTGGCGGGTGAGGCGCGGGCCAAGGGCGGTTAGCAACAGCCGGCTTGAACGGCGGCGCTCCTCGCTGCGACCCATGGTCAAGCAATTTGGCCCGGGTCGGCAGCGAGAGTTTTCATGACACGATATGGACGTTTGGCGCTGGCGGCGGGCCTTGCGCTCGCGCTCGGCGCATCCTTCGCCACTTCCGCCACGGCGCAGAATCTCGCCGCGCAAAGCGCCAAGATCAACGAGCTCAGTCGCGCCGGCAAATATGCGGAAGCCTTGTCACTGGCGCAGGCCATGGTGGCAAGCCTCGAGAAGGGCAACAACACCCGCGACCTCGCCGGTGCGCTGAACAATCTCGCGCAGATCTACGCCGCGCAAGGTCATGACGACCAGGCCGAGCCGCTCTACAAGCGCGCGGTCGCTTTGCTGGAAAAATCTCTCGGCCTCGACACGCCGGAGATCGCGCCCGAGCTGAACAACCTTGCCGCGCTCTATCAACGTCAGCAACGCTTCGCTGAGGCCGAGCCGCTGTTCAAGCGTGCGCTTGCCATCCGCGAAAAGACGTTGCCGCGCGAGCATCCCGATGTCGGCCAGTCCCTCAACAATCTCGCCACGCTCTATGTGAAGCAGGAACGCTATGCCGACGCCGAACCGTTGTTTCAGCGCGCGCTCGCGATCTACCAGAAGGCCGGCGGTCCCGAGCATCCGGCGGTCGCGACGCTGCTCAACAATCTCGGCCAGCTCTATCGCGATCTCAACCGCGATGCGGATGCCGAAGCGCCGATCAAGCGCTCGCTAGCGATCCGCGAAAAGGTGCTGGGCGCCGATCATCCGGATGTTGCGCGCTCGCTGAACAATCTTGCCGGGCTCTATGAGCACGAGCAGCGCTATGCGGATGCCGAACCGCTTTATCGCCGCGGGCTGTCGATCCGCGAGCGTGCGCTTGGTCCTGATCATCCCGATGTCGCGACCTCGACCAGCAATCTTGCCTATTTCCTCCAGGCCTCGGGACGCACCGCCGAAGCGCTGCCGCTCGTGCAGAGGACGCTCGCCAACAATCGCGCACAGCTCCGCGTCGTGCTGCCGGTCCTGTTGGCCGCGCGGCAGCAGCAATTGCTGGCTGACGACAAGTCGCTGGATGACGCGCTCGCCGCCATCCAGCGCGGCACGCAGTCCTCTGCCGCGTCGGCCGTGAACAAGCTCGCGGTGCGGCTCGCGGCCGGCAGCGACCGGCTCGCCGAACTGGTGCGGCGGGATCAGGATCTCGCCGCAGAGGCCGATACACTGGACAAGGCGATCATCGCCGCGGTGTCAAAGCAGTCCGCGCAGCGCGATGCGGCCACCGAGCAGCGCAACCGGCAACGCCTTGCGGCGATCGCGAGCGAGCGCGCGAGCTTGCAGAAAACACTTGCCGTCGAATTCCCGGATTATGCCTCGCTCTCCAATCCACTGCCGCTGGCGGTCAAAGAGATCCAGGCGCTGCTATCGGCCGACGAAGCGATGGCACTCTTCTCTGTCATCGACAAGGAGAGCTATGTCATCGCGATTACGCGCGAAGGCGTCGACTGGAAACGGATTCCGCTCGGCACCGACGCGCTCGCGCAAAAGGTCTCGGCGTTCCGCAAGGGGCTCGATGTCGGCAAGGCCCGCGCTTCCTCTGATAAGTCGGGGCTGTTCGATCTTGCGCTCGCCAACGAGCTCTATGTGACGCTGCTCGGGCCAGTCGAGGCGCTTACAAAGGACAAGCGCAGCCTGCTCGTGGTCCCCTCCGGTGCGCTGACGGCACTGCCGTTTCATCTGCTCGTCACCGAGAAGCCGCAAGCTGCGATACCCGATACGCTCGAAGGCTATCGCGGCGCCGCGTGGCTGTTGCGGCGCCAGGCGGTCTCGGTGTTGCCCTCGGTGGTCAGCCTGAAGTCCCTGCGCGCGTTTGCGCGCAGGGATCAGAGCGTCAAGCCGATGACCGGCTTTGGCGATCCCCTGTTCAATCCCACGCAGGAGGCGCCCGCGGACCGGCGCGCCACGAAGACCGTCGCGCGCAGCATTGCGACGCTCGCCTATACCGATTTCTGGCGCGGCGCCGGCGTCGATCGCGCGCGGCTCGCCCAGGCACTGCCACAGCTGCCCGATACGGCAGACGAGCTTGGTGCCGTGGCGAAGGACGTCGGTGCTGCCGACGCCGATGTCCACCTCGGCCGCGATGCCAGCGAGACGACGCTGAAGCGGGCAGCGCTTGCCCAATACAGCATCATCTATTTCGCCACCCATGGCCTCGTCGCCGGCGACGTCAAGGGATTGGGCGAGCCCTCGCTTGCGCTCTCGATGCCGGATCAGCCGAGCGATTTCGACGACGGCCTGCTTACCGCAAGCGAAGTCGCGCAGCTCAAGCTCAATGCAGACTGGGTCGTGCTCTCGGCGTGCAACACCATCGCCGGTGACAAGCCGGGTGCGGAAGCTTTATCGGGACTGGCGCGCGCGTTCTTCTATGCCGGCGCGCGTGCACTTCTGGTCTCGCATTGGGCAGTGGATTCCGAGGCCGCCACCCGGCTGACCACATCGACTTTCGACTTGCTCAAAAACGAACCAGCAATCGGCCGTGCCGAAGCATTGCGGCGCGCAATGTTAACCTATCTCGATGACGCCTCCTCACCGCGCAATGCCTATCCTGCGATCTGGGCGCCCTTCGCGCTGATCGGAGAAGGTGCGGTACGATAGAACAGCGCTGGAAAAACAGTGGCGGATTGTGCGTTGCAAAATCCTGGACAACGCTGATTTGCCCATTTGGTTGCGCGATCATTGATCGTTTTCGACGCACGGGCTTCAGGGTAGGCATGCGCGACTTTTGGCCCGGCCCTTGAATAAACCAAATCCTGCGGGATCGGCTTGGCAACGCCAGCGTTCATCAGTATTAGGTCGTCCAGCCGAGGCCGGACGGCCTATTATTCACGGTGGCCGCGATGGATGGCGCTCAAAGATGATCGCGCCAGTAATGCGGGTTCTAGGAGGATTTTTCGTGCAAGAGACGGGCGTGCGCAACGGTGCCTTCGGCGCCGATAAATTCGGCTTAAAGAATCTCAAGCGGGTTCACTGGAACCTCGGCGCGCCACAACTTTATCAGCACTCGCTCTCTGCCGGAGAAGCGGTGCTCTCCGCTGATGGCGCGCTCTGCGCGGACACCGGTGAATTCACCGGCCGCAGCCCGAAAGACAAGTTCACGGTGCGCGACGCCACCACCGACAAGAAGATGTGGTGGGCCGGCAATCAGTCGATCACCGCGGAGCAGTTCGAGACGCTCTATCAGGATTTCCTCAAGCACGCCGAGGGCAAGAGCCTGTTCGCGCAGGACCTCTATGGCGGCGCCGATCCGGCCTACCGGATCAAGACCCGCGTCTTCACCGAGCTCGCCTGGCACTCGCTGTTCATCCGCACGCTCCTGATCCGCCCCGAGGCGATCGAGCTCTCGACCTTCGTGCCCGAGCTCACCATCATCGACATGCCGAGCTTCCGCGCCGATCCGAAACGTCACGGCTGCAAGTCGGAGAACGTCGTCGCGATCGACTTCGCGCGCAAGATCGTGCTGATCGGCGGCTCGTACTATGCCGGCGAGATGAAGAAGTCGGTCTTCACCACGCTGAACTATTACCTGCCCGAGCGTGGCGTGATGCCGATGCACTGCTCGGCCAATGTCGGCGCCAGGGGCGACACCGCGATCTTCTTCGGCCTGTCCGGCACGGGCAAGACGACGCTGTCGGCCGATCCGAACCGCACGCTGATCGGTGACGACGAGCACGGCTGGGGCCCGAACGGCGTGTTCAACTTCGAGGGCGGCTGCTACGCCAAGTGCATCAAGCTGTCGAAGGAAGCCGAGCCCGAGATCCATGCCGCCTCGACGCGCTTCGGCGCGGTGCTCGAGAACTGCGTGCTCGACGACGACAACCGCGTGGTCGATTTCGACGACGGCTCCAAGACCGAGAACACGCGCTCGGCCTATCCGCTCGATTTCATCCCGAACGCCTCGCGCACCGGCCGCGCGCCGCAGCCGAAGAACGTGGTGATGCTCGCCGCCGACGCCTTCGGCGTACTGCCGCCGATCGCAAAGCTCTCGCCGGCGCAGGCGATGTATCACTTCCTGTCCGGCTATACCGCGAAGGTCGCGGGCACCGAGCGTGGTCTCGGCAATGAGCCGCAGCCGGAATTCTCCACCTGCTTCGGCTCGCCGTTCCTGCCGCTTGATCCGTCCGTCTACGGCAACATGCTGCGCGACCTGATCGCCCAGCACAATGTCGATTGCTGGCTGGTCAACACGGGGTGGACCGGCGGCAAGTACGGTGTCGGCAGCCGCATGCCGATCAAGGTGACGCGCGCGCTGCTCACCGCCGCACTCGACGGCTCCTTGCGCAACGTCGAATTCCGCACCGACAAGTATTTCGGCTTCGCCGTCCCGACTGCGCTGCCGGGCGTGCCAGCTGAGATCCTCAACCCGGTCAACACCTGGAAGGACAAGGACGAGTTCGACAAGACTGCCCGCGCCCTGGTCGGCATGTTCCAGAAGAATTTTGCCAAGTTCGAGGCCCAGGTCGACGCCGAAGTCCGCGCCGCCGCGCCGGACGTGAAGCTCGCGGCGGAGTAGGTTTGCTCTGTTCTGAATATAAGAGGGCGGCCGCGAGGCCGCCCTTCTTGTATTCGGTGCCATCTCTCAACCGTCATTGCGAGCGCAGCGAAGCAATCCAGAGTCGTTCCGCGGAGGGATCCTGGATTGCTTCGCTGCGCTCGCAATGACGAGCTTGCGGAAGCAGCTACGCCTTGAAATACGCGATCTGAGTCGTGGTCGCGAGCAGGCGGCCGTTCGGCGACCACAGCTCGCCGGTCTGATCGCCGTAGCTCTTGTGAAAGATCTTGCCATCGGCGGTGGCGAGCACGCGCGTGATGTCCTCGGCGGCAAGCTCCTCCGCGTCGGTGTGAAAATAGGTCGTCAGTGACACCGTGCCGAACGGCACCAGTTCGCGCCGCGCGTGGAAGATGCGGCCGAAGAACGCGTCCGACATCGCCATCAGCGAGAGCATGTCGAGTTTGCGCGGCGTGCGATCGCTGATCCAGACTTTCGAATAGGCGCTGGCCGGCTCGGTCTGCGGCGGGCCGTTCCGCATCTCGCCCTCGACGAACCGGAATTCGTACTGGTTGGCCCAGGACGCCTTGATCTTGGGAAAGGGCAGCGTCTGTTCGAACGGCGTCGCGTCGGGAAACTTCGCCACCTGATGCGACCAGGATGGACGGCGTTCGGCAAACACGGCGGTCGCCAGCGTTGCGACCTCGCCGCCGCCTTGTGACAGCTCGACGCACCAGTGCTGGCTGGAGCGATTGGCCTTCACCAACCGCACGTCGAGATCGAACGAGCCCCTCGCGATCGGCGCGCAGTAGTTCACGGTCACCGAAAGCGGGTCGCCGGCCGCCTGCGGATGGTCGATCAGCGCGCGCAAGATCGTCGCGGCTGTGGCGCCGCCGAACGGGCCGACAAAGGCCCAGTAGTCGTCGCTGGTGTGTCCCTGCCAGCAACTGTCGCCGGCGGTGACGCGGGTGGCCTCGTCGAAGAGGTGCGGGAGCTTGGCGTGCATTGAATTAAACCTTCACTGCGCTTCCGTTCCAAAGACGAAATTCCATCGTCTCATCATCGGGACCATATTTTTGCGATCCCGAAAGATCGTCCGCCGGATCGTCTGTGACCCAGACATCCGCCACCGAGCCACTTATGCGCTTCATCGCGATGGCGCTCTTGCCGCTGGTTAGATCGGCAACGAAGTCGTCGATGGCGGATTCCTCATCCTTCCCGGAGAGACTGGCAAGGATGCTGCCGTGCGTGTGCCAAGGAAATCCGTCGAAGCCCAGTGTCCAGTCCCCGTCGGGACAAATGACGAGCAGCCGAAGCTGCCCGTCAGGGCTGACATACTCGCCAACAGACATGATTTACTCCGGCCAGAAGGGCTCATACCGTAGTATGATGGCTATCCTGCCAAATCAATGACCTCGGGAGCAATCGCTTCCGTGCCGCGGAAAAATCAGCCCGTTGCGCCGCGCTGATCCTCTGCTTCCTGAAAAGCGGGCGTGATCGGATGCACCGGCACGTTCCAGATCTCCTCGGCATATTCGCGGATGGTGCGGTCGGAGGAGAACCAGGCCATGCGCGCAACGTTGAGGATGGAGGCCCGTGTCCAGGCCGGCGCCACCTGCCAGCGCGCGTCGATGCCACGCTGCGCCTCGTAGTAGGAATCGAAATCGGCGCTGACCATGTAGTGGTCGAGATACCGCAGCGCATGCGCGATGGATTCGAAGCGGCCGGGATCGCCGGGCGAGAACTCGCCGACGCCGATCGAATTGATGGCGCGCGAGAGCTGCGGGGATTTGCGGATCACGTCCGCCGCATCGAGGCCCTGCTTGCGCCGGATCATCACGTCGCCGGCCTCCATGCCGAAGATCGCGATGTTCTCCGCGCCGACATGGTCGCGGATCTCGATATTGGCGCCGTCGAGCGTGCCGATGGTGATCGCGCCGTTCAGCGCCAGCTTCATGTTGCCGGTGCCGGAGGCTTCCATGCCGGCGGTCGAGATCTGCTCGGAGAGATCGGCCGCGGGAATGATCACCTCGGCGAGGCTGACGTTATAGTCGGGCAGGAAGGCGACCTTGAGCTTACCGCCGATCGCGGGATCGTTGTTGACGACCTCGGCGACGTCGTTGATCAGCTTGATGATCAGCTTTGCGTAGCGGTAGCTCGCCGCCGCCTTGCCGGCAAAAATCTTCACCCGCGGCACCCAGTTGCCGTTGGGGTTGTCCTTGATCGCCTGGTACAGTGCGACCGTCTCGATGATGTTGAGGAGCTGGCGCTTGTATTCGTGAATGCGCTTGATCTGCACATCGAACAGCGCGCTCGGGTCGACCTTGATGCCGAGCCGCTCGCCGATCACGCGCGCGAGCGCCGTCTTGTTGTGATGCTTGACCGCGCGGAATTTTTGCTGGAACGCGACGTCGCTGGCGCGCGCTTCCAGCAGCGTCAATTGCGTGGGATCGTCGAGCACGGCGTCGCCGCAAGCCTCGCGCAAGAGGTCGGTGAGCTTCGGGTTCGCCAGCATCAGCCAGCGGCGGAAAGTGATGCCGTTGGTCTTGTTGGTGATGCGGCCGGGATAGAGATGGTTGAGATCGTGGAACACGGTCTCGCGCATCAGGTCCGAATGCATCGCCGAGACGCCGTTGATGCGGTGCGAGCCGACGAAGGCGAGCTGGCCCATACGCACGCGACGGCCGCTCCTCTCGTCGATCAGCGAGACCGAGGCGCGGAAGTCGATGTCGCCGGGGCAGCGCGCTTCGGCCAGCGCCAGATGCTGGACGTTGATGCGGTAGATGATCTCGAGATGCCGCGGCAACAGCCGCTCGAACAGCTCGACCGGCCAGGTTTCGAGCGCTTCCGGTAGCAGCGTGTGGTTGGTGTAGGACAGCGTGGCGACCGTAATCTTCCACGCCTCGTCCCAGCGGAAATTGTGCAGGTCGATCAGGATCCGCATCAATTCGGTCACGGCAAGGGACGGATGCGTGTCGTTGAGCTGCACCGCGACCTTCATCGCCAGGCTGCGCAACTGTCCGTCGGCGGAGAGATGCCGCTTGACGAGATCCTGGAGCGAGGCCGAGACGAAGAAATACTCCTGTCGCAAGCGCAGCTCGCGGCCCGCCGGGCTCTCGTCATTCGGGTAGAGGAACTTGCAGATCGCTTCGGCGCGCGCCTGCTCGGACGAGGCGCTGACATAGTCGCCCGAATTGAACACGTCGAGCTTCAGCGGATCGGGCGAGCGCGCCGACCACAGCCGCAGCGCATTGACGTGCTGGCCGCGCCAGCCGACGATCGGCGTGTCATAGGCGATCGCCTGTACGGTCTCGGCAGGATGCCAGATCGAGCGGTCGCGGCCCTTGTCGTCGACATGCTCGACGCCGCCGCCGAAATGGACGTGATAGACGACCTCCGGCCGCTGCAATTCCCAGGGGTTGCCAAAGCTCAGCCATTCGTCCGGATATTCCTGCTGCCAGCCCTGATTGATGATCTGGCGGAACAGGCCGTAATCATAGCGGATGCCATAGCCGATCGCGGGGATCGACAGCGTCGCCATGCTCTCCATGAAGCAGGCCGCGAGCCGCCCCAAACCGCCATTGCCGAGCGCGGCATCCGGCTCGCACTTGCGCAGCTCAGGGAGCGAGACGCCGAGATCGCCGAGTGCGACCTCGAAGATATTGAGCAGGCCCATGTTGTTCAGCGCGTCGGTGAAGAGACGGCCGATCAAAAATTCGAGCGAGAGATAGTAGACGCGTTTGCGCCCGGCATCGTAGCTGCGCTTTTCCGCGCTGAGCCAGCGATGCACGATACGATCGCGCAGCGCGAGAGCTGCGGCCTGGTACCAGTCGTGCCTGGTCGCCATGCCCGCGTCCTTGCCGATGGCAAGGCGCAGCTTTGCCAGGATCGCGCCCTTGATCTCCGTCAGCGCCAGTTCGTCGATGGGCTGACCGGCTGCGGGAAAATTCGGCTGGAACGATTGCTCTTGCAAAACAGTCACTTCCTGGTCTCGGGACACGGAACAAGCTTACGCGCCAAATCTTGCGCGGCAAACCTTACGCGGCTCGTCGCGGAAGCGGAACCATCGCCGGCGCGACCGTGCACTGCGCTGGCGCAAATTTATGCAAGGAATGGGCCGCTTTGGGAACCCGGTCGCGCACGGAGAGACGCGGATTTCGTGCTAAATTGGTGGAGGATTCAGCCCTTGGTGTGGAGGGAGGATACGCCCATGAGACTGCCGATCGAAATCACCACGGCCGCCCTGCTCGTCATCTGCATCACTGCCTCCAGCGCCGCCTTTGCCGCCGACAAGATCGGCCGCAGCGCTGACGGCGTGAGTTGCGCATTCTCCCTGCCGCAAAACGCCACGCCAGCCGCACGCTGCGCCGCCATCAAGCGCCAATGCGGCGGCAGGTTCTACGCGAGCTATTGCGGCGACAGGATGCTGTCGGCGGCGAATTGAGAAGTTAGGCGCAAAAGCTCTCTCCATCTGGTCGTCCTGGCGAAAGCCAGGACCCATTACCCCAACTGTCAGATGAGGCCCGACCGGTCGTTCCAGTCGGGATTTTCCTGCTCGATCAGCTTGATCTTCCAGTCGCGTTTCCAGAACTTGAGTTGCTTCTCGCGCGCAATGGCCTCTTGCGGAGTAGCGAATGCTTCGACGTGCACAAGGCGGAATATCTTGTATTTCAGGACGAACTTCGACCCGCGACCGGAGCGATGCTGCTCGAGCCGTGCACGAATGTCGTTGGTGATGCCGATGTAGAGAGTGCCGTGATGTCGACTCGCCAGGATGTAGACGTAGTAGCTGCCTGTGCTCATGGCTGGCTCAACCTCGCAAAGACAACGCTGACCGGGATAATGGGTCCTGGCTTTCGCCAGGACGACGGCTTCAAAGGTCATCGGAACAAATTAAGAACAATTTAGCAAGTCTTTGATATATCATTGTGATTCGGCGCATTGCCGACACAATATCTAGCGTCTGTCCGATTTCGCGAGGACTACATGTCCACCATTGCCTTTGATCAATTCGCCCTCACCCGAATTGGCGACTTCGCGCGCTCGCTGTCGCGGCTGCATCAGGCGGCGCGGCGCTACGCGGTCGATGACGATCAGATCGATCGCGAGTTCAACGCGGTTTGCCAGTCGATCTGGGGCTACACCATCGACGACATCAGCGACGACCTGTTCTCGGCTGAGGACCACCTGTTCCTCGACACGCTCGACGAGGCGCAGGCGCGCATTTTCGCGGCTGAACAGGGTTATGATCTCGTCGACGATGCGGGCATGCTGACGGACTGGTGGGGCTTCTGCTGGATGATCCTCGCCGAGAAGCGCGGATTGCTCACGCCGGAAAACCGCGCCGCTGCGCGCGCGGCGATCGAGGAGAAATATCTGGCAGCGCCGAACGTGATCGGCGTGATCATCGGACGGTGACGCGAAGCGTCAATTCAGCCCCGCGCGCCTGCCCGATTTCTGCGTCGGCGTCTTCGGCACCGTCACATCCGGCGGCGTCTCGCGTACGATCTCCGGCGGTGGCGCATCCGCCGCCACCGTCTCGGCGCGCACCGGCGCGACCTTCATCTCGCCGAGGCGGGAGCGGACCTGTGCGGTGAGGCCGGGATAGGAGGCGACCGGCGTGAAGTCGGCGGCCTGCTCGTTGCCAAGGCGGACGCCGGTATAGGCGACCAGACCGTCACTCGTCGCGATCACGTCGCCGGCCTTCAGCGACGTATCGAGAGCAAGGTCCACCGGCGCAAGTCCGACCGGCTCGCGGCCATTGCAGGTGCAGTCCGCGCGCAGCGCCTTGCGGAAGGCGAACGCGTTCTCGCTGTCGGCATAGCGCTCGCCGGTCTGCGAAGCGGCACCGTCGATGCTGGAGCCGAAATAGATTTTGGTCGTGGTGGCAGGACAGAACGCCTGACACATCTGCGCCGGCGAGGCCACGCCGCGCATGAGCGGAAAATACTTGCCGTCGCAGGTGCGCACGCAGAAGGCCGGGCCCGATCCGCCGGCGGCCGATCGCGTGGGCGAATCCTGGGCGGGCCCAATCGGCTGCGCTGCCGCGAAGGGATCGATGTAGGAACTCGGCTGCGGCGCGCTGCGCTGCGGACGCTGGAGTGCGTTGAAAAAGAAGTCGAACAGGCCTTCGGCGGACACGGGGGCTGGCGCCACGAGAAGCGGTGCCGCAACGGCTGCGGCCACGAGTATCGCGCGGTGCGGCCAACGCACCTTGGACAAATCTGTACGCAATGCCCACTCCACCAGACGCAACGAACCCCACCGAGAACAACGTGTCTCAGCGCTGATTCACCATAGTGCCGGATAGTAAATGAGCGGTGACCGTGGCGGTTGTTGGATCGAATCGCGTCAAGGCCGGGGACAAGCCCGGGCAAGACAATGGAGAGAGCCTTGCTGCCTCAGCTCTTCAAAAATTCCGACGCCTTGTAGAGCGAGCGGAACGGCAGGCCGGCCTGGCCGAAGGTGTCGTTGGCGCCTTCCTCGCGGTCGACCATGGTCAGCACCAGCACCACATTGGCGCCGGCCTCGCGCACGGATTCCACGGCCTTCAGCGCCGAGCCGCCGGTGGTGGTGACGTCCTCGACGATCACGACGCGCTTGCCTTCCAGCGTCTCGCCCTTGGCAAGGCCTTCGATCGCGAGCTTGGCGCCGTGCTCCTTCGGCTTCTTGCGCACGAAGAAGGCCGCGATCGGATGGCCCTTGATCCAGGAGATCTGCGCGAGCGCACCGGCCAGTGGCACCGCGCCCATCTCCAGGCCGCCGATGAAATCGAGCTGGTCGTCCTTCAGAGCCTCATAGGTGAGCTCGGCCAGCAGCGTCGCCCCTTCGGGGTCGAGCATGGTCGGCTTCAGGTTGAAATAGAAATCGCTCTTGCGGCCCGATGCGAGCGTCACCTCGCCGCGGCCGAAGGAGCGCCGGCGGATGATTTCGAACAAGCGGGCGCGGGAGGCTGATTTCGACACGACGGTCCTCTGGGGCTCTTTTGGAGGAGGCGGAATTTATCCGTCACCGAGCCGACATGCCAGAGGGGTTTGGCCCGCAAAACCACCGTCAACAGGGCATCGTCCGCGCCGGCGGGACAGCCACCATGCCGTACCGCTGGTTGTAAGGCCGCGATGTCCTGGAGTAGTGGGATGCCAGACAAAGCGGGAAGGAAACCGGCAATGACCATCGAGCTCCACACCTGGAATACGCCAAACGGCCGAAAAATCTCGGTCGCGCTGGAGGAAATAGGGCTCCCTTACAAGGTCTTCCCGGTGAACATCACCAAGGGCGAGCAGATGGCGCCCGAGTTCCTCAAGCTCAGCCCGAACAACAAGATCCCCGCGATCGTCGACCCCGAGGGGCCGGACGGGAAGCCCGTCAGCGTGTTCGAATCCGGTGCGATCCTGCTCTATCTCGGCGAGAAGACCGGCAAATTCCTGCCGAAGTCGCTTGCCGAGCGCATACCCGTCTACGAATGGCTGATGTGGCAGATGGGCGGCTTCGGGCCGATGCCCGGCCAGGTGCATCATTTCATTGCGCTCGAGAACGAGCAGGACCGCGCCTATGGGTTGAAGCGCTACATGGCCGAGACGCGCCGTCTCTACGGCGTGCTGGATCGCCGGCTCGAGGGCCGAGATTTCGTCGCGGGCGATCTCTCGGTCGCCGATTTCGCCATCCTGGGTTGGGCCTGGCGCCACCCGCGCCACAAGGTGGAGCTCGCGGACTTTCCCAACGTGAAGCGCTGGTACGAGGCCCTGATGGCGCGCCCCGCGGTGAAGCGGGGGATGGAGGCGAAACTGGATTGATTTGACGCTGTCATCGCCCGGCTTGACCGGACGATCCAGTAGTCCAGAGACGGTCGAACTAGAACCGACAAGCCGCGGCGTACTGGATGCCCCGCCTGCGCCTGCGCGTCACACCCGCTTCGCTTCCACCGCCATGCGCACGGCAAGTCCGGCGAGCACCGTACCCATCAGCCAGCGCTGCACCAGCATCCAGCTCGGTCGCGTTGCCAGGCACAGCGCGATCGAGCCGGCGGCGAGCGCGATGATCGCGTTGACGCTGACGCTGATCGCGATCTGGATGGCACCCAGCACCAGCGACTGTGTCAGCACGCTGCCAGCGGCGGGGTTGATGAACTGCGGCAGCAGCGCCAGATAGAGCATCGCGATCTTGGGATTGAGCAGGTTGGTGACAAAGCCCATCGCGAACAGTTTTCGCGGGCTGTCGATCTCAAGCTTCCTCACCTGGAACGGCGAGCGGCCGCCCGGCTTCACCGCCTGCCAGGCGAGCCAGAAGAGATAGCCGGCGCCGGCGAGGCGCAGCGCGTCATAGGCGAAGGGAATGGCGAGCAGCAGCGCGGTGATGCCAAACGCCGCGCACAGCATGTAGAACACGAAGCCCAGCGCCACGCCGCCGAGCGAGACGATGCCGGCCGCCGGCCCCTGCGTGATCGAGCGCGAGATCAGATAGATCATGTTCGGCCCAGGCGTCAGCACGAGGCCGAGGCAGACGAGGGCAAAGCCGAGCAGGGCGGATGTGGGGGGCATCGGTGAACTCGTGCGGGAGATACACCGGTTCTAATATGCGAGGGCTCGCGTCGCCATCCCGCAATTGCACGGAGGACAATTTGCTAGGACGCGTCGGCCTCTACGCTCCGGATGAACGCCGCAAAACGCTCCATCGCCGAACGCAGCGGCTCTGCGATTGCGGGATCTGCGACGATGCCGTGCTCGTCGAAGGCGCCGCCGAGCAGGGGCAGCGTCACGCAGGCGTCCCGTGCGATCCGGGCCGACATCGTCTCCAAGGTGAGCGTGAGGGCAGCGAGCGCGTGCGTGGCGCGAGGCGAGGTGTTGATCAATGCGACCGGCTTGCCCGGAAATTCATGGCTTCCGACCAGCCAGTCGAGCGCATTCTTCAGGACGCCGGCGACACCGCGAGCATATTCGGGGCTGGAGATCAGGAGGCCATCCACGCTTCCGATGAGGTTGCGCATTGCCCCGGCGGGGGCGGGCACGTCATTGCTATCGAGATCCGGATTGAAGAAGGGCAGGCCCGCAATTCCTTCGAAGGCTACCATTTCGACGCCAACAGGCGCGAGCAGGGCCGCTGCACGCAACGCAGCCGTATTGCTCGAGCCGGCGCGCAAGCTGCCGGAGATCGTTGCGATCTTCATCAGGGTGCCCGCCGTCAGTGTGCCTCGTCCCAGTTGGTCGCCGCGCGGGCATCGACATGGAGCGGCACCGAGAGCAGCACGGCCGGGAACGGTGCGTCCTGCATCACGTGCTGCACGACCGGCAACGTCGCCTCGACCTCCGCGTCCGGCACCTCGAAGATCAATTCGTCATGCACCTGAAGCAGCATCTGCGCCGAGAGCTTCTTTGCCGCCAGCGCGTCCTCCACCCGCGTCATGGCACGGCGGATGATGTCGGCGGCCGTGCCCTGCAGGCGCGCGTTGATCGCGGCGCGCTCGTTGAAGGCGCGCACCGAGGCGTTAGACGCCTTGATGTCGGGGTAGTGACACTTGCGGCCGAACAGCGTCGTGACATAGCCGTGGCTCCGGCAGAAATCGCGCGTTTCGTCCATATAGGCACGGATGCCGGGGAAGCGCTCGAAATACTTCTTGATGTAGGCGGAGGCCTCCTCGCGCGCGATGCCGAGCTGGTTGGCAAGGCCGAACGCGGAGATGCCGTAGATGATGCCGAAATTGATCGCCTTGGCCCGGCGTCGGATTTCGCTCGGCATGCCCTTGATCGGCACGCCGAACATCTCGGATGCCGTCATCGCGTGAATGTCGAGCCCGTCGCGGAAGGCCTGCTTCAGCACGGGAATGTCGGCGATCTCGGCGAGCAGCCGCAGCTCGATCTGCGAATAGTCGGCCGAGACCAGCTTGTGCCCGGGCGTCGCAATGAAGGCGCGGCGGATCTTTCGCCCGTCCTCGGTGCGCACCGGAATGTTCTGCAAGTTCGGCTCGTTCGACGACAGCCGGCCCGTGGTGGTCGCGGCCAGCGCGTAGGTCGTGTGCACGCGATGGGTCTGCGGATTGACGTAAGTCGGCAGTGCGTCGGTGTAGGTCGATTTCAGCTTCGAGACCTGGCGCCATTCCAGAATCTTCTTCGGGAAGTCATGGCCCTGCTCGGCGAGATCATCCAGCACCTGCGCCGTCGTCGACCATGCGCCGGTCTTGGTCTTGGTGCCGCCCGGAAGTCCCATCTTGCCGAACAGGATGTCGCCGATCTGCTTTGGGCTGCCGACATTGACGGGCTCGCCGGCGATCTCCTGGATCTCGGCTTCCACCCGCGCCGCGGTCTGGGCAAAGTCGCCCGACAGCCGCGACAGCACCTGGCGGTCGATCGAGATGCCGCGACGCTCCATGCGCGCGAGCACGCTGGTCAGCGGACGCTCCAGCGTCTCGTAGACGGCGCTCATGTGCTCGGCTATAAGGCGCGGCTTCAGCACGTGCCACAAACTCAAGGTCACATCGGCGCGCTCGGCGGAATGCTCGGTCGCCTTGTCGATCGCGACCTGATCGAAGGTGAGCTTGTTCTTGCCGCTGCCGACGAGCTCGCTTTCGGCGAGCACCGCGTGCCCGAGCCAGCGCTCGGCGAGCGATTCCAGCGCGTGCGAGCCGCGGCCGGCGTCGAGCACATAGGAGATCAATTCCGAATCGTCATGGTTGCACAGCGTGATGCCGGCCTGCGCCAGCAGCACCGCGATGAACTTGGCGTTGTATCCGATCTTCAAGATGCCCTGCGACTCGAGCACAGGCTTCAGCGCCGCGACGGCCGCTTCGAATTTCACCTGGTCGGGCGCGAGCCCCGCATCGAACAGTCCGGCGCCGCCGCCCGGTGGCTTGTGGGCCAGCGGCACATAGGCGGCATCGTCCGCGCCGAGCGCCAGCGCGATGCCGCAGATGTCGGCCTGCATCGGGTCTTCAGAGTTCGCCTTCACCTCGAGCGCGACATGGCCGGTGTCGTGGATGCGCGCGATCAGCGCCTTGAGCTGGTCGAGCGTCTTGATCGTCTGATATTTGGTACGGTCGATCCTGGTCTTGCGCGCGGCTTCCGCGCGAGCCTCGGCGAGCGAGACCGGCGTGCCCTTCGGGCTTGCGGCCTTGTCCTCCTTGCCGGCGGCCTTATTGCGCTCCTTGGGTGCAGTTTGCGCCGATGCTCCGGGTCCCGGCGCCGGCACGACGTCCGAGGGCGGCAGTGGCGAGAACACGCTGGCACCGGTCTTGTAGCCGGGATCGGCCTCCACATCGGCGGGATCGACCTGGGCGTATTCGGCGACGCGGCGGGTCAGCGTCGTGAACTCCATCGCCTTCAGGAAGGCGATCAGCTTGCGCGCGTCGGGCTCGTGGACGGCGAGATCGTCCAGCGGCACTTCGAGATCGACTTTGTCGTCGAGCAGCACCAGCTGGCGCGAGATCCGCGCCTTCTCGGCATTCTCGATCAGCGCCTCGCGCCGCTTCGGCTGCTTGATCTCGGTCGCGCGAAACAGAAGCTGCTCGAGGTCACCATACTCGACGATCAATTGCGCCGCGGTCTTGATGCCGATGCCGGGCACGCCCGGCACGTTGTCGGTGGAATCGCCCGCCAGCGCCTGCACTTCGACCACCTTCTCCGGCGGCACGCCGAATTTCTCGATCACCTCGGGAATGCCGATGCGGCGATCCTTCATGGTGTCGTACATGGTGATCTTGTCATTGACGAGCTGCATCAAGTCCTTGTCGGAGGACACGATGGTCGCGACGGCGCCACGCTCGCTTGCCTGCCGCGCATAGGTCGCGATCAGATCGTCGGCCTCGAAGCCCACCTGTTCCAGGCAGGGCAGGTCGAAGGCGCGCACGGCCTCGCGGATCAGCGCGAATTGCGGAATGAGATCGTCCGGCGCCGGCGGCCGATGCGCCTTGTAGTCGGGATAGAGCTTGTTGCGGAAGGTGACTTCCGACTTGTCGAACACGATCGCCAGATGCGTCGGCCGGTTGTCCGCGGGCATGTCGCGAAGCAATTTCCACAGCATGTTGCAGAAACCGAGCACGGCGTTGACCTGTAAACCGTCAGACTTGCGGTTGAGCGGCGGCAACGCGTGGTATGCGCGGAAAATGTAGGAGGAACCGTCGACCAGGAAGACATGGTCGCCCTTGCCGGCCGCCTTCGCCGCCACGGGTTTGGCAGCAGCCTTGGCAGCAGCGGATTTGGTTTCAGCGGCCGCCTTGGGTGCAGCAGCCTTGGTGTCAGCTTTGGCGGTGGTCTTCGGGGAGGTTTTGGGCATGGCCGCAATGTATGAATTTTTGCGGAATTTGACAGCCTTTGAGGGGCGATTTTTGGGCCGCTGGCGCCGCTATCCCCACTGTCATTCCCCGGCTTGACCGGGGAATCCAGTACGCCGCGGCCTATCGGTCAATAACTGCTGTCTCTGGAATACTGGGTCGCCCGGTCGAGCCGGGCGACGACAGCGGAGCGAGAAACTACTCCGCCGCCTGCAACACCGACCCCGCCTTCTTCGGCGCGATCCAGAAGGCGTCCGGCCGCTCGAACAGGAAGTGGGCGTGCAGGCGCAGCGCGGCCCGCCAGATCAGGAGCGCACCGGCGACGCCCACGATGGTGACGATCAGCGACATCATGCCGATATCGGGAACAACGCCGGTGCGCAGCAGAAGCGTCCGTGTCGCGGCCATCGGCAGGAAGAAGGCGAGATAGATCACGATCGAGTGCTCGCCGCAGAACCGAAGAAAGTTGAGCCAGCGCGCATGCGCGAGCAGCGTGCCCATCGTCGCGATGGCGACGGCGCCGGAGAAACCGAGCAGAAGCGAGACCATCGGCCATTCGCTGGCGCCGTGTGCAACGATACCCGCATTGACGAGAACCCACGCGCCAAGCGTCGCGAGGGCAACAGCTGGATGCCGGCGCGCGCGATCCGACAAGGCGAACACGTAATCCGCAAACAGATAGCCGGAATAGAAATAGACGAAGCGTGCGCAGAACTCGTCGATGGCGGTCCATCCCGTTGCGATGCGCGCCGTCTCCAGCATCGCCGCGACGAGCCAGATCGCGAGCGGCGGGATTCGCCGTGTCAGTTTTGTGACGACGAAGAAGATCGGCAGCAGGTAAATGAACCAGAGCGTGCCGAACGGCTCGATGAATGATTCGAGATACAGAAGGCCCACATGGTGCCAGCTGGTCTCGGCCGCGAAGGCTGGCGCCTTGAAGCCGAACTGGATTGTCACCCAGAGGACATAAAAGTAGGCGAAATGCACGACCTTGCGGTCGAGATAGATTCGCCAGTCGCGGTCGATCACGAGCGGCAAGAACAGGCCCGAAATCAGGAAGAAATCCGGCATCCGGAACGGCTTTGCGAAGGCGACCAGACCATGCATGAACCCGGGTTCGCCGGCAGCGAGCTCGTCCCCCAGCACCGAATGCATCATCACGACCATGACGATGCAGATGCCCTTGGCGTAATCGACCCAATCGAGGCGCGCCGGCGGCGAGGTCTTGGAACCTCCGCTTGCCACGATTGTGCCTGATGGTGCCATGGTGTCCCTTTTCGAGGCGGTTGCCGCCCAAGAGCGGGGCAGTATGCCGGCGGCAGGTTTCGGTCCCCTTTACTCTACAAATCACATGCCGGTTTTCTTGCCGACTTTCTTGGGGCAGCCTCTTCCCCGCGGACATGAAAATGCTCTAAGACCGCTGCGAAGCATCATTATGCGTTAACCAAGACGGGCAGGTTTTCCATGCGAATTGCCATGATCGGCACGGGATATGTGGGGCTGGTTTCCGGTGCGTGCTTTGCGGATTTCGGCCATGACGTCACCTGCGTCGACAAGGACGAGCGCAAGATTGCGGCGCTCCACCGCGGCGAGATCCCGATCTACGAGCCGGGGCTCGACTCGCTGGTCGAGACCAATGTGAAGGCCAAGCGCCTGAGCTTCACGACCGATCTTTCGGGGCCGGTGGCGGAGGCGGAGGCCGTGTTCATCGCGGTCGGTACGCCGTCGCGGCGCGGCGATGGTCATGCCGACTTGTCTTACGTCTACGCTGCCGCGCGCGAGATCGCTGCGTCACTCTCCGGTTTCACGGTCATCGTCACCAAGTCGACCGTTCCGGTCGGCACCGGCGATGAGGTCGAACGCATCATCCGCGAGACCAATCCGAAGGCCGATGTGGTGGTCGCGTCCAACCCCGAATTCCTGCGTGAGGGCGCGGCGATCCGCGATTTCAAATTCCCGGATCGCATCGTGGTCGGCACTAATGACGAGCGTGGTCGAAAAGTGATGAGCGACATCTACCGTCCGCTGTCGCTGAACCAGGCGCCGCTGATGTTCACCGCGCGCCGCACCGCGGAGTTGATCAAATACGCCGCCAACGCGTTTCTGGCGACCAAGATCACCTTCATCAACGAGATCGCCGATTTGGCCGAGAAGGTCGGCGCGAACGTCCAGGAGGTCGCGCGCGGCATTGGTCTGGACAACCGCATCGGCACCAAGTTCCTGCATGCGGGCCCGGGCTTCGGCGGCTCCTGTTTCCCGAAGGACACCAAGGCCCTGATCAAGATCGCGCAGGACTATGACGTGAGCCTGCGCATCGTCGAGGCGGTGCTTGCCGTCAACGAGAACCGGAAGCGCGCGATGGCGCGCAAGGTCAGCCACGCGCTCGGCGGCGCGCTGCGCGGCAAGACCATCGGCGTGCTCGGTCTCACCTTCAAGCCCGACACCGACGACATGCGCGATGCGCCCTCGATCCCGCTCGTCACCGGTTTGCTGGACCAGGGTGCGAAGGTGCGCGCCTATGACCCGGTCGGCATGGAGCAGGCCAAGCACGAGTTGCCGGCCATCGACTATTGCGAAGATGCTTATGCCTGCGCCAAGGGCGCGGACGCGCTGGTCATCGTCACCGAATGGGTGCAGTTCCGCGCGCTCGATCTCGACCGGTTGAAGGAGACCATGGTGCAGCCCGTCGTGGTCGATTTGCGCAACATCTACCGTCCCGAAGACATGGAAGCCGCGGGCTTCGTCTATGAGAGCGTGGGACGGCCTGCCGGGCAGGTTTGACGATAGGCCGCCGCAACGATTCCGTCATGGCCGGGCTTGTCCCGGCCATCCACGTCTTGTTCACTCCGCGCTAAAGAAACGTGGATGCCCCGGGACGTTTGGTGCGAAGACGTACTTCGCGCTTTTGCCCGGGCAGGACGAACGGATAGCGCATTGCCTCGCAGCTTCGACACGCCCCTCCCGATCGATGCGGTGCTCGACGACCTGTCGCGCACGCTGGACAAGCACAACGCTGCCGTGCTGGTGGCGCCGCCCGGCGCCGGCAAGACCACGCGCGTGCCGCTGGCGCTGCTGGACGCGCCCTGGGCCAGGGGTAAGAAGATCGTCGTGCTGGAGCCGCGGCGCATCGCGGCGCGCGCTTCCGCCGACCGCATGGCCAAATCGCTCGGCGAGCGCGCCGGCGAGACCGTCGGCTATCGCGTCCGCTTCGGCTCGAAAATCTCGCGCGCGACCCGCATCGAGGTGGTGACGGAGGGCATCTTCACCCGCCAGATCCTCGACGACCCCGAGCTGACGGGCGTCGCCGCCGTCCTGTTCGACGAATTCCACGAGCGCTCGCTCGATGCCGACCTCGGCCTCGCGCTGGCGCGCGATGCGCAACTGGGCCTGCGCGAGGATTTGCGCATCCTCGTGATGTCGGCGACGCTGGACGGCGCCCGGGTGGCGAGACTGCTGGGGGAGGCGCCCGTCGTCGAGAGCGAGGGCCGCGCGTTTCCGGTCGAGACGCGCTATCTCGGTCGAAAGGCAGATGCGCCGCTGGAGCGACAGATGGCGGATGCGATTGCCTCCGCGCTGCGCGCCGATGCCGGCTCGGTGCTGGCGTTCCTGCCCGGCGCGGCCGAGATCCGGCGCACGCAGAACTTTCTCGCCGAACGCGTCCATGATGCTGCAATCGAGATCGTGCCGTTGTTCGGCGCGCTGGATGCCGCCGTGCAGGACCGCGCCATCGCGCCGGCGCCCAAAGGCACGCGCAAGGTGGTGCTGGCGACCTCGATCGCGGAGACCTCGCTCACCATCGAGGGCGTGCGCATTGTCGTGGATTCCGGCCTCGCCCGCGTGCCGCGCTATGAGCCCGATATCGCCTTGACGCGGCTCGAGACTGTTCGTGCCTCGCGCGCCGCGGTCGATCAGCGCCGCGGCCGCGCCGGCCGCACCGAGCCCGGCGTGTGCTACCGGCTCTGGGACGAGCCGCAGACCGCCTCGCTCGCGCCCTACACCCAGCCTGAAATTCTGAGCGCGGACCTCTCCTCGCTCGTGCTCGATCTCGCGCAATGGGGCGTGAGCGATGCCTCGGCACTCTCGTTCCTCGATCCGCCGCCTCAGCCCGCCTGGAAAGAGGCAAAGAGCCTGCTTGCCGAGCTCAACGCGCTCGATGCCGACGGTCGCATCACGGCGGAAGGCAAGAGCCTGCGCGCGCTGGCGCTGCCGCCGCGGCTCGCGCGCATGATCGTGGATTCGCATCGCGCTGGCAGCGGCGAGGCCGCCGCCGAAATCGCCGCCATCCTCACCGAGCGCGGGCTCGGCGGCGACAGCGTCGATCTCGACCACCGTCTCGATCAATTCCGCCGCGACCGCTCGCCTCGCGCCAGCAGCGCCCGCGACCTCGCACGGCGCTGGGCCTCGCAAGTCGCATCATCGGAGAAAGGGACGCTGGGGCAGGGCGACTTGCGCACCGGCATCATGCTCGCCTACGCCTTCCCCGACCGTGTCGCGCGCAACCGTGGCAACGGCAGCTTCGTGCTCGCCAATGGCCGCGGCGCGGCCGTCGAGCAGACGTCGTCGCTTGCGCGCGCGCCCTATATTGCGGTGGCCGAGATGACGGGCACGGCGGCGAGCGGGCGCATCCTCCTTGCCGCGCCGATCAGCGAGGGCGACATCGAAGGCCATTTCGCCGAGCACATCGAAACCTCGGACGAGATTTCTTTTGATCGCGGCGCGATGGCGCTGCGCGCACGCCGCAAACGCGCGCTGCACGCCATCACGTTGTCTGAGGCACCCCTCACGCTCACGCCGTCCGAGACGACGGCCCGCATTCTCGCCGACGGCCTGATCGCCGCCGGCCTCGACCGGCTGCCCTGGTCGAAAGCCGCCATCCAATGGCGCGACCGCGTGATGTTCCTGCGCAAGGCTGAAGGCGAGAGCTGGCCCGATCTGTCCGACGACGCCCTGATCGCGCGGCGCGATGACTGGCTGGTGCCTGCGCTCTACGACAAGACGGCGCTGAAGGACGTCTCCGCCGGCGACCTCTCCGACGCGCTGATGGCGCTGTTGCCGTGGGAGCTGCGCGCCCGGCTCGAACGCGAGGTGCCCACCCATTTCGAGGCGCCGACCGGGACGATGCTCGCGATCGACTATGAGGCCGAGCAGGGGCCGACCATCGCCGTGCGGCTCCAGGAACTGTTCGGCCTCAACAGCCATCCATCGATCGCGGGCGGCAAGGTGCCGCTCGTTCTGGAACTGCTGTCGCCGGCGCAGCGCCCGGTGCAGGTGACGCGCGACCTGCCCGGTTTTTGGCGCGGCAGTTACATCGCGGTCCGCTCCGATCTGCGCGGGCGCTATCCGCGCCATCCCTGGCCGGACGATCCGGCGAACGCTCTGCCCACCCGGCGCGCCAAGCCGCGCGGGACGTAATTCCATAAGCTTGCATTAACCCTTCCGTCACGCTTTTCGCCAAAATGGCGGCGCCCCGGTCGCAGGCTCGCTCGCGGACGGGCGCGTAGCGTGATGAAATCGTGTTTTCGGTTCCGAGTGGTGTCATGCGTAACATTATGATCTTCGCGGCCATCTTGATCGGGCTGGGCACATTCATGGCGCAGATGGCCGACAAGATGAGCTCGGCCTCCGCCACCTCGGTGCCGCGCCAGATGGCCGCCGTGCAGGCCGCCGCGCCGCAAGCGAACAATCGCAGCGTCAGCATCCCGCGCGACGCCCGCGGCCATTTCCAGACGGAAGGGCGGATCGACGGTCAGCGCATCGCCTTCATGGTCGACACCGGCGCTTCCGTGGTGGCGCTGAACGAGACATCGGCTGCCCGCTTCGGCCTGCGCCCGTCGCGCGGCGATTACAACGCGAAGGTCACCACCGCCAACGGCACCATCAAGGCCGCGCGCGCCCGCATCGCCATGCTCGACGTCGGCGGTCTCATCGTTCGCGACGTCGATGCCATGGTTCTGCCTGACGAGGCGCTGTCCGAGAATTTGCTCGGCCTCTCCTTTCTGTCCAAGCTGAGGCGCTTCGAATATGCCAACGGCCAGATGGTGCTGGAACAGTAGGCGAGCGCCTCGGTCCAACGCCTGACGGCGCCCTATACGCTACGCGGCGCGACGATGCTCCAATATCGCGGGTTGCTCGGCGATTGAATTCGAATCCAGCGATAGGGTGCGCGTGGCCACGGTCTGATCTGCGCCGTCAAATTATCCAGAATCAGGTCGCCGCTCTGCGTTCGAACGACCAGAACCAGGTGATGCTTGCCCCAGACGGTCTCGACCTCGCTGAGCAGAAGCGCCCGCTCGGGCCAGCCTCGGCTCAGAAGCCTGTGGCGCTTGCTGACGGCGTAGTCGTTGCAGTCGCCGCGCTTGGGGTCGATGAGCCAGACCTCCGTTGCCAGGCCCCCTTCGTTCGGTTCCGAGATGATGGCGTTGTTAGCGGTCGCGTTGACCTCTTTCAGATCTTCCCATCGCGCCTCGGTCAAGTGCACCGGACCGCCACGAAACATCAGGCGGGGGCGGCATTCGTCCCGGTAGTGCAGGCAGAACACCGTGTATGCCATCGGAGGAAGCGTCGGATCGCCAAACTTGAGGTGCAGAGGCATGGACGGGGGACCGGTCGGCAGGCCCGGCAACCTCTCGTTTGCAGATTGAGCGGCTGTCATTTGGCTGATCGACAAGATCATGCCGGATGCAATCGCAGCCAGGATCGACGCCGTGCGCATGCTTTGTCTCCGACGCGTTACGTCGTGGAGAGAGCTCGAGACGAGGCTTGAATTAATGCTCTAATGATCAGTCAGGCCGCGTCCTGCGCCATGGCGATTGCGGATCGTTCACCGGGCGAGACGGAGTAATCCTGGGTGGGATATGCGCGATCGGCCCGATTGGTTTCAACACGACCTCGCGATCAGAGGTTGTGAGGCACAAAGTGCACATCCGCGATGAGCGGATCGATCATGGTCGAGAACTCTGGCCGACAACTTTGCCGAACCGTTCCGCGCGCTCCGAGCCGCGCTTCGCTCCGAGCCGCGCTTGAAGTAAGGTTTCTCCGTTACCAAACTGCCGCAATTATTAGCCATAAGCCGCCGATCCCGCCTTCCGCTCGGCCTGAGCATTCGCTATGGCTGCGGTATATTCCTCCTGCCTGTTAACGAGATTGTCTCGATGTTTCCCACGCCGAAATCCGCGCTGCTGCCCAACACCTATGCCTTCGAATCCGAGCCCATGGTGAAGCCCACCGGCTTCCGCGAATACGACGCGCGCTGGCTGTTCAACAAGGAAATCAACCTGATGGGGGTGCAGGCGCTCGGCATGGGGCTGGGTGCGCTGATCGCCGAGCTCGGCGTTCGCCAAGAGATCGTCACCGGGCACGATTTCCGCGGCTATTCGGCCTCGATCAAATATGCGCTGATCTCCGGCCTGATGGCGGCGGGCTGCAAGGTGCATGACATTGGCCTCGCCGTGACGCCGATGGCCTATTTTGCACAGTTCGACCTGGATGTGCCCTGCGTTGCCATGGTCACGGCCTCGCACAACGACAATGGCTGGACCGGCGTGAAGATGGGTGCCAACCGTCCGCTGACCTTCGGCCCCGACGAGATGACGCGGCTGAAGGAGATCGTGCTGGGCGCCGATTTCAAGAACAAGGCCGGCGGCTCCTATCAGTTCCACGAAAATTATCCGGCGCGCTACATCGCCGATCTCACCAGCCGGCCGAAGCTGAAGCGCAAGCTCAAGGTCGTCGCGGCCTGTGGCAACGGCACCGCCGGCGCGTTCGCGCCGCAGGTGCTGGAAGCGATCGGCTGCGAGGTGATCCCGCTCGATACCGAGCTCGACCACACCTTCCCGAAATACAATCCGAACCCCGAGGACATGGAGATGCTGCACGCGATCCGCGATGCGGTGCTGCATCACAAGGCCGACGTCGGCCTCGGCTTCGACGGCGACGGCGACCGCTGCGGCGTCGTCGACAACACCGGCGAGGAGATCTTCGCCGACAAGGTCGGCGTGATGCTGGCGCGCGACATGTCGGCGATCCACAAGGACGCGCAGTTCGTCGTCGACGTGAAGTCGACCGGCCTGTTCATCACCGATCCCGTGCTCCAGAAGCAGGGTGCGAAAACGGCATATTGGAAGACTGGCCATTCCTACATGAAGCGCCGTACCAACGAGATGGGCGCGCTTGCCGGCTTCGAGAAGTCGGGCCATTTCTTCTTCAACAAGCCGTTCGGGCGCGGCTATGACGATGGCCTCGTCTCCGCGATCGCGATCTGCGACATGCTCGACCGCGCCCCCGGCAAGTCGATGGCCGATCTGAAGAACGCCCTGCCAAAAACCTGGTCGTCGCCGACCATGTCGCCGCATTGCGCGGACGAGGTCAAATACGGCGTCATCGATGCCGTGGTGAAGCATTTCGAAGGCCTGCACGAGAAGGGCGCCAAGATCGGCGGTCAGGCGATCCGTGACCTCGTCACCGTCAACGGCGTGCGTGTCACGGTGGAAGACGGCAGCTGGGGCCTGGTGCGCGCGTCCTCGAACAAGCCCGAGCTCGTCGTCGTGGTCGAAAGCCCCGTCTCCGAGCAGCGCATGCGCGACATGTTCGAGATGGTGGACGGCGTGCTGCGCACGCATCCGGAAGTCGGCGAGTACAATCAGAAGATTTGAGGCGGCTCGAGGGAGGCGTGATCGATGCCTTCCTCTCCGCTGTCATGCCCCGGCTCGACCGGGGCATCCAGTACGCCGCAGCTTCTCCGTATCCAATCGCCGTCTCTGGAATACTGGATCGCCCGGTCGAGGCCGGGCGATGACAGTTCCCTTGTGGTGAGATTCGTAGCCTAAGCCGCCACCACCGCCGGGATCGGGAGTGCGGTGACCGACTTGATCTTCTCCATGGCGAAGCGCGAGGTGACGTTCTTGAGCGGCACGGCGCTGATCAGCTTCTTGTAGAAGACGTCATAGGCCTGCATGTCCGCGACCACGACGCGCAGCATGTAATCGACGTCGCCGGCCATGCGGTAGAACTCCATCACCTCGGGCATGGCGCTGACGGCCTCGGCGAATTTCTTCAGCCAGGCCTCCGAATGGTCGGCGCTCTCCACCGAGACGAACACGGAGATGCCGAGCCCGATCTTGTTCTGGTCGACCAGCGCCACCCGTTTGAGGATCACCCCATCGGCCTCGAGGCGCTGGATGCGCTTCCAGCAAGGCGTGGACGAGAGCCCGACCCGGTCGCCGATCTCGGCGACCGACAGGGAGGCGTCCTCCTGGAGTACCATCAGAATCTTGCGGTCGATGGCGTCGAGGCGGCGGTTGGTCTCTGGGAGTTGGACGGCGAGGTCGCTCATTTGAGGAACTTTTTTCCATTTCAGGGGTCGAAACACCTCATATATAGAAAAATCTTCTAGAGCAAGCCCATATTCCGGGCGACAGGGTGCCCGCGCCGGTCAGCCTCCGAGCAAAAGCCCTTCAACTTCAATGCGTTGCGGGGCGGCCAGGCCGCCACCAAAGCGGGTGCATTTCAGTGCCGCCGCGGCCGCGGCGAATCGCAGCGCCTCCCGCGCATCCCGGCCTTCGGCGAGGCGAAGGGCAAAGGCGCCATGGAAGACGTCGCCTGCGCCGAGCGTATCCACGGCGTGGACCGGAAAGGCCGCCGTCTCCTCCGGCTCGCCCCGCTCATTCAGCCAGATCGTTCCACGCGGGCCGCGGGTGGCGGCGAGGAATGCCGGCGTCAGCCTCGTCAGCGTCTTTAGCGCCCCACCGTCGTCGGCAACAGCAGCCGTTTCCTGCAACTGCTCGCTGGCGAACAGGATGTGCGAGGCGGCCGCGAAGAGGCCATCGCCCGGCGACATCGCGCGGTCGACGCCCACGATGACGGGAATGCCGCGGCGTCGCGCCTCGGCGCAGAGGGGAAGGGCGAATTCGGCGCAGCGGCTCTCGACCAAAATGGCGTCGCAATCGCCGAGCAGCGCGTCGGCTTCAGGCAGCTTCACCGTCCACAGCTTGGGATCGCGATAGATGACGAGAGTGCGCTCGCCGCTCGCGTCGATCATGATCGCCGAGACCGGCGTCGTCAGGCCCGGCATGCGCACGACGTGCCTGACATCGATGCCCTCTTGCGCCATGCGTTCGAGGATGAAGCCGCTCGAGGTTTCCTGTGCATCGCCCATCGGCCCGACCAGCGCAGCGCGGCCGCCGAGCCGCGCGATGGCGATCGCGGCGTTGAGCGCATTGCCGCCGCAGATCTCCTCCAGATGCGTGGCGTTCGCCTTGCTGCCATGCCCGGGCACACCTTCCACGCGGAAGGTGAGGTCGCGCACGGGGATGCCGATGCAGAGGATGCGCGGCGCGATTGTTCTGGCGGACATCGGCCGTCGCAGCTACACGCTGTCCTTGCCCTGCAACCAACGGCCGACCAGATGATGGGCGATGGCGAAGGGGTGCGGGCCGGCAAGCCCCTCCGGATGCGTCCGCGACAACATCAGTCGTGCCTCGTCGCGGCTGAACCAGCGGGCGTCCTCCAGCTCCGAGTGGTCGACGGTGATCTCATCGGTCAGCGCCCGCGCGCTGCAGCCGATCATCAGCGACGATGGATAGGGCCAGGGTTGCGTCATGTAATACGTGACGTCCGTGCAGCGAATGCCGGATTCCTCAAAAATCTCCCTGCGCACCGCGTCCTCGATGGTCTCGGCCGCCTCGACGAAGCCGGCGAGGCAGGAATACATGCCCGGCGGAAACTGCTTCTGGCGGCCGAGCAGGCACTTGTCGCCGGAGGCGACCAGCATGATCACGACCGGGTCGGTGCGCGGAAAATGCTCGGCCTTGCAGGTCGGGCACTCGCGCTTCCAGCCGCCTTCCTTCATCGCGCTGCGGGCGCCGCAATTGGCGCAATAGCCGTGGCGCTGATGCCAGGTGACCATCGACTTCGCCATCGCGATCGCGGATAGCTCCTCGGGGTGGATCGCGCCCTGCATGGCCATGCCGCGCAATTCGGTCACGGCATAGTCCTCACGGCCGATCAGCTTTTCGGCCGCGGCCTGCGGCATGCCCATGCCGAACACCGCGGCGCCATCGCGCAGCCCCAAGAAGATCGTGCCGGGATTGGCGCCGCATTTGATGGCTTCGTCGATCGAGAGCAGGGCGCGGACGCGCTCGCCCTCGCGCCTCACCAGGAGCGAGTCGCGATAGATCACATAAGCGCGCGACGACGGCTTCTGTTCGATCGCGAAGAGTTTTTCCTCATTGAGGCGCAGGTGCGCGGCGCGATCGAGGACATTGGTGACGAAGGCCGGCTGTCCCAGCGGGAACGAGTCGAATGCTGACATTATTGTTCTTTCAACCCAATCGTTCTTTCAACCCAACCAGATCTTGCGGCGAAGCGCGCTGATGAAATTCTGCACCTCTTCGGCATCATGCGCCAAGGGCGGCATCACGCCCCAGACCGGGCGTGGCCACGCCGCATCGTTGGTGCGGCGCGCGATGATGTGCACGTGAAGCTGCGGCACGAGGTTGCCGAGGGCTGCGACGTTGAGCTTGTCGCATTTGGTGATCTCCTTCAGCGCGCGGGAGACGCGCGTGATCTCGGTCATCAATTGCGCCTGCTGGACCTCGTCGAGATCGATGATCTCGACCGCATCCGCGCGCCGCGGCACCAGCAACAGCCACGGGTAATGCGCGTCCTTGATGACAAGCACTTTCGACAACGGCAGGTCGCCGATGTCGATGGTGTCCTCTTTCAGGCGGGAGTGCAGCGACCAGGCGGGATCAGGCATGAAGAGTGTCCGGATGGCCCGACAGGCTCGGGCGGCAAGGGCAGGAACCCCAAGTATTTTGCCCCGACCATACGCCACGGATTCCCATAGGGGAAGGATCGCGCTCCGCAGGAGCGGCATGCTCTGCTGTCGTCCCCGCGAAGGCGGGGACCCATAGCCACAGGGAGCAGTTGTGGCGCGAGATATCGGTTACAGTCTCGCCTCCCAACCTGATCCTGTGGTTATGGATTCCGGGCTCGCGCTTCGCGCGCCCCAGAATGACGGCGTGTCATTTACGCCTCCGCCAGCACGCGCGCGTTGGCGCGGATAGAGGCTTCGCTGACGCGGATGCCGAGGCCGGGACCATCGGGCACGACGACATGGCCGCCGCGGTTGGGGATGCGCTCCTCCAGGACGTCCTCGGCCAGCACGTGATGCGGCATATAGAATTCGCAGCCGAGCGAGATGCCGGGCGTTGCCGCGATGAGCTGCGTGCCGGCAGCGAGCCCGATGCCGCCTTCCCACAGCGTGCCGCCATAGCCGGGCAGCCCGGCAACGTCGGCAATCGCCATGATGGCCTGTGCCTCGAACAGGCCGCCGGCCTTCATCAGCTTGATCGAGACGGCGTCCGCGGCTTGCCGGCGCACCACCTCCATCATGTCGCGGCGGTCAAAGCAGCTTTCGTCGGCGAGAACAGGCGTTTCCAGCGCTGATGTTAGCTGTGCCATGACGTCGAGATATCTACGCGGCACCGGCTGCTCGATGAAGGTCGGTGAAAACTGCTCGACGTCGCGCAGGATCTTGATCGCGCCGAACGGCGCCAGGGCCTGGTTGTAGTCGACGCGAAGGTCGACCTTGTCGCCGAATTCCTTGCGGATCGCCGAGAGGTGATCGAGGTCCTCGCGATGAGGCTTCACACCGGTCTTGACCTTGTAGATGACGTTGCCGTCCGGAACCATTTTGCGCATGCGCTCGAGGTCGGCGGCGAAATCGGGATCGGCAATCGAGAAGGAGAGGGGGATCGTGTCGCGCACGCGGCCGCCGAGCAGGTCGGCGACCGAAAGTCCCGCCGACTTGCCGACGATGTCGAGCAGCGCCGTCTCGATCGCGACTTTTGCTTCCGCATGGCCGACCAGCGCGCGGTCGAGCTCCGCCATCAGTGCGCGGATGCGGCGCACCGGCTTGCCGAGCAGGATCGGACGCAAGTAGATGTCGAGCGCGGAGAACGCCGCTTCCGGCGTTCCCGTGAACACCTCCCACGGCGCCGCTTCGCCCCAACCGACCACACCGTCGCTTGCGGTGAGCTCGAGCAGCACGCGCTTCACCGTGCCCTTGACGTTGCCGACGCCCTGGAGGCGCGCCATCTTGATCGGGCTTTCGATCAGGAACAGGCGAAGCCGCGCGACGGTTGCTTCGGTCATGCCAGGCCTCCATTGACGTGCCAGACCTGGCCGGTGACGTAGGATGCCTTCGGTGATGCCAGGAAGGCGATGATCTCGGCCACTTCCTCCGGGCGGCCGCGACGGCGCATGGGAATCAACGCTTCCGTTGCGGCGATCTGTTCGGGCGAAAGCCGGCTCGAGCTCGGCTTGTCCTTGACGATGAGGCCCGGCGCCACCGCATTGACTGCGATGCCGTCGCTGGCCAGTTCAACTGCGGTGAGCCGCACCAAGGCTTCCAGCGCGGAGCGGCTTGCGGCGGTCGCCGCGAATGGCGCGAAGTCGGGGCGGATCGCGTGCGCCACGAACGACGACACCGCCACGATCCGCGCGTCGTGCCCCGCACGCAATAGCGGAAGCGCGGCCTCCACCAGCCGCGTGAAGGCGAGCGCTGACTCGTCCATCGCGCGGCGGAACTCGTCCGCCGGCGTGCCGATCGCGCTGCCACGGCGGGCATGGCCGCCCACGAGGACGAGCGCGTCGAGCCGGCCGAAGGCGGCTTGCGCGGCCGCGACGGCATCAGCCGCGGCTCTCTCCTCAGCGAAGTCGCCAAGACATTTTGCAATCGTCGCGCCGCGCGCTTCGGCCTCGGCGGCCGTAGCATCGAGGCCGGTTGCGTTCGAGCGTGTGTGCAGCAGGAGCGCGGTGCCGGGCGCTGCCAGGAGCTTTGCCGTGGCACGGCCGATGCCGCTGGCGGCGCCGGTGACGAGATAAACGCGGTTGATCTCGGGCATCACGATGTCACGTTGGCCGGCGGCAATGCGCCGGTGCGGTGGAAATGGCTGAGGAAGGCCCGCGTCGCGGCCTCGCGCGGGGCATCGATCACCTGCCGCGCCGGGCCGTCCTCGACCACGACGCCGTCGCGCATGAACACGACGCGGCCCGCGACCTCGCGGGCGAAAGCGATTTCGTGAGTCACGATCACCATGGTCATGCCTTCGGAGGCGAGCTGCTGCATCACGCCCAGCACCTCGCCGACGAGCTCGGGATCGAGCGCGGAGGTCGCTTCATCGAAGAGCATGACGTCCGGCTCCATGGCGAGCGCCCGCGCGATCGCGACGCGCTGCTTCTGTCCGCCCGAAAGCGTCGCCGGATATTGATCGGCCTTTTCCAGAAGCCCGACTTTTGCCAATTGCGCTCGCGCCAGTTTTTCCGCGTCTGCCTTCGGCATGCGGCGCACCGTGACGGGTCCTTCCATCACGTTTTGCAGCGTCGTCATGTGCGGGAACAGGTTGAAGTGCTGGAACACCATGCCGGTGCTGGCGCGGAATTTTGCCAGCGTCTTCACATCCGGCAGCTTCGCGCCTTCACCGAACGCGAACCGCGTCTCGCCGACGCGGACGCTGCCGCCGTTCGGCACGACCAGCAGATTGATGCAGCGGAGCAGCGTCGACTTGCCCGAGCCCGACGGCCCGATCAGCGCGACCACGCCGCCCTTGGCGACGTCGAGGTTGATGTTCTTCAGCACCTCGTTGCTGCCGAAGCTTTTGCGCAAGCTTCGGATCTCGATCTTGCAAGTATCTTTGGACGTATCGCTCATTCGCTGACCGCCAGGCGCTTCTCGCCCCGCCGCACGATGATGGTCAGGGGAATCAGGATCGCGGCATAGGCGAGCGCCACCGCGGTGTAGGTCTCGAGCGGCCGGTAGCTGTCATGCGCGGCGACCTGGCTCTGATAGACAAGGTCGGGCACGGCGAGCACCGAGACCAGCGAGGTGTTCTTGAACTGGATGATCGACTGGTTCATCAGCGCCGGGATCATGCGCTTGATCGCCTGCGGCAGGACGATGCGCATCATGGCCTGGCGCGGCGTCATGCCGAGCGCGGCGCCCGCTTCCGACTGGCCACTGTCGATCGAGACGATGCCGCCGCGGATGATCTCCGAATAGAACGAGCCGCCATAGAGCGACAGCGCCAGCGCCGAGGCCGTGATCGGCGTCATTTCGACGCCTGCCAGGATCGGCAGCGCGTAGTAGAACCAGATCAGCTGCACCAGGATCGGCGTGCAGCGGAACGCCTCGACGAAGGTCAGCGCAATGCCGCGCAGCCAGCCAAAGCGCGACAGCATCGCGAGCGCGGCGATGAGGCCGAACAGCAGCCCGAGCAGCACGATGACCACGGTGAAGCCGACGGTGACGCCGAGCCCGTTGAGGAAGAGCCAGCGATAGCCCCAGAGGATGCCGAAGTCCCACTGATACATGTCTTCCGGACCTCAGCCTTGAGGACGTTTGGATTGGCGGAGCCGCAGTCTCACTGCACCTCTCCCGGTTGCGGGAGAGGTCGGCGCGAAGCACCGGGTGAGGGCTCTCTCCATTGCCGGAGTCTCTTTGTGGAAGCACCCTCACCCCAACCCTCTCCCGCAAGCGGGAGAGGGGGCGCAGTGCCAATCGCGGATCGAGCTTGCCTCAAACTCATCCTACCTACAGCGTCACGCCCGGCGGAATGTCCGCCTCCGTCACGCCCACGAGCTCCATGTTGGTGAGGATCGCGGTGCGGATGAAGCCGAGGCCCTTGTTGAAGTCGATCCAGGTGTTGACGTAGTCGCGCCAGGTCTTGTCGGTCTCGCGGCGGAAGCCGGCGTTCGAGGTGGTGGCGAAGATCGGCGTCGGCAGCACGAACTGGCCGAGCGAGGGATTCTTCTTCAGCACCGTCAGCGAGAGCATGGTGATCAGGCACTGCGCGTCGACGCGGCCGGTCTGCAGCGCGGCGGTGGCGTCATCGGCGGTCTTCAGGCGCGAGATCTGCGCCTTCGGGATCAGGCGGCTGATGACCTGGTCGTGCGAGGAGCCCTGGTCGACGGCGATCTTGATGTCGGGGGAGTTCAGCTCGGCCCAGGTCTTCGGCTTGAAATCCTTCTTGGCGAGGAAGCCGAAGGCGTTGTTGAAGACGGGAATCGAGAAATCGACCACCAGCGCGCGCTTCGGGGTCGGATTGAGGCCGAAGAAGATGTCGATCTTGTTGGACTGGAGATCGAGCACCGAATTGCCCCAGGTGGTCTCGGTGATCTCGAGCTCGGCTTCCATGTCGTCGGCGAGCGCCTTGGCGATGTCGATGTAAAAACCCTTCCACTGCCCGCTGGCGAGGTCCTTCATGTAATAGGGCGCGCCGCCATTGACCGCGCCGATCCGCATCTTCTTGGTGCGGCGGATGCGGGCGAAGGTGGATTCGCTGGCATCGGGGGCCGTCTGCGCCGCCGCCGGGGATGCGACCGCGCCTGCCGCCATTGCCGCGCCGACCGCGCCAAGCCCGACAATCGATGCAACATCACGACGTGTAACCATTTTTGGTATCGCTTTTCTGATTGGGTGAAGTTCCGGCAGCGTTCATACCAAGGCGGCACCATCAGTGAAAGCACAGCCTCTTGGCGCTTTGGGCGGGGATTTGCCCGGATGCTGGGCAGGCTGATACCCGATCCGATACCCGCTTGCTTTCCGGCCCTTTTGGCCCCAAATAGGGACCGGGAGATTGGCGGTGGACGAGCCACTCGCCAACCGGGTCAGGTCCGGAAGGAAGCAGCCCTAACGAGGTCCGGATCGGGTCGCTCGTCAGTCTCCTACCTGTTTTTTCGAGCGAATTGCGCCGGCGGGCTCCCCGCCAGCGCGCTCCTTTCCGCAAAAGCCGGCCGAGAGACATTTCATTGCGGATCGACCGATGACCGACGCTGGCGCCCCTTCCGACCCTGACAGCGCCAGCCAGGCTGGCTTTGAGCTCGGCGCCCAGCCGGGGACGCCGTACCGGGTGCTGGCGCGAAAATACCGTCCTTCCAGCTTCGACGATCTGATCGGCCAGGAGGCCGTGGTCCGCACCGTCTCCAATGCGTTCGAGACCGGGCGTATTCCGCAGGCCTGGATCCTCACGGGCGTCCGCGGCGTCGGCAAGACCACCACCGCGCGCATCCTCGCCCGTGCGCTCAACTATGAGATGCCGGACGGCTCGGTGAAGGGCCCGACCATCCACATGCCGACGCTGGGCGTGCACTGCCAGGCGATCATGGAAAGTCGGCACATGGACGTGCTGGAGATGGACGCCGCCTCGCACACCGGCGTTGATGACGTCCGCCAGATCAACGACAGCGTGCGCTATGCACCGGCCAGCGCCCGCTACAAGGTCTACATCATCGACGAAGTCCACATGCTGTCGACGGCGGCGTTCAACGCCTTCCTGAAGACGCTGGAGGAGCCGCCGGAGCACGCCAAGTTCGTGTTCGCGACCACCGAGATCCGCAAGGTTCCGGTGACCGTGCTGTCGCGCTGCCAGCGCTTCGACCTGCGCCGGGTCGAGGCCGATGTATTGATGAAGCATCTTGCCAATATCGCCGCGAGGGAAAGCGTCGAGATCGAGCCCGAGGCGCTTGGCATCATCGCCCGCGCGGCGGAAGGTTCCGTGCGCGATTCGCTCTCGCTGCTCGACCAGGCAATCGCCCATGCGGCGGGCCAGGTGAAGGCCGATGCCGTGCGGCAGATGCTGGGCCTTGCCGACCGCACCCGCGTCATCGACCTCTTCGATTCGCTGGTGCGCGGCGACATCGCCGCCGCCTTCAACGAGTTCCGCGACCAGTACGACACCGGTGCCGATCCCATCGTCGTGCTCTCGGACCTCGCCGAATTCGTCAACTTCGTCACCCGCGTCAAGATCGTGCCAGCCACCGCCGACAACGTCGCCTATGGCGAGACCGAGCGGCTGCGCGCGCGCGACTTTGCGTCCAAGATCTCGATGCGCGTCTTGTCGCGGATGTGGCAGATGCTGCTCAAGGGCATCACCGAGGTGCAGTCCGCAACGCGCCCGGCGGCCGCCGCGGAGATGGTGCTGGTCCGCATCGCCTATGTCGCCGACCTGCCGACGCCGGACGAAGCAATCAGGATGCTGGAGCAGAACGGCGGCGCTTCGCCGGTCGTGAGCGGCGGAAGCGCGGCGCGCAGCACGCCGACCGCGCCGGTTGCTTCTGCTGCGCCGGTGCGCGCGCCTTCGTCGCCGTCCTCATTCGGCGGTGGCGCGCGGCCGCAAATGGCAGCGCCCGCGCCGGAGATCCAAGGCTCGGCGCCCGCGCTGCGCATCACGAGCTTCACCCAGCTCGTCGCGCTCGCCGGCCAGAAGCGCGACCTCATGACCAAGGGCGCGCTCGAAAGCGACATGCGCCTCGTCCGTTTCGAGGAGGGCCGGCTGGAAGTCGCGCTCGAGCCGAACGCCTCCAAGACCATGATTTCCGAACTCGCGCGCAAGTTCGAGCTCTGGACCGGCCGCCGCTGGACGGTGATCGTGTCCAACGAGCAGGGCCAGCCGACACTGCGCTCGATCAACCAGGCCGCCAAGCAGGAGCACGCGCGGACCGCGGAGGCCGATCCACGCGTGCAGGAGGTGCTGTCGCGCTTCCCAGGCGCCAAGGTTGTCGAGGTCCGCAGGCTTGCCCCCGAGACGCCGGAATCCAATATTAACGCCGACTATGGCAGTGACGATCCCCCCGACGGTTCCGACATCGACGATCTCTAGAGCATGATCCGGATCCGAAGGGCCGAGTTAGCGCAAAGTGTGCAGCGGTGTTCCGGGAAGATCATGCTCAAACAAAATGCTAAAGCGTGTGTCATCGCGCTTTAGTCAGTTTTAAGGACACACCCGTTTTAAGGACAAGAACTCATGGCTGATTTTCTCGGCATGATGAAGCAGGCGGCGCAGCTGCAATCCAAGATGCAGGCGATGCAGGACGAGCTCGGGAATGTCGAGGTCGAGGGCATCTCCGGCGGCGGCCTGGTTGCGGTGCGCATGACCGCGAAGATGGACGTCAAGGGCGTCAGGATCGATCCTTCGCTCTTGAAGGCTGAGGAGCGCGAGGTGCTTGAGGATCTGCTCGTCACCGCACTCGGCGATGCGCGCCGCAAGGCGGAAGCCGCCATGCAGGAGAAGATGCAGGCGCTCACCGGCGGGCTCGGCCTGCCGCCGGGCCTGTTCGGCCAGTGACATGGGAGCCGTTGCCGGTCCCGAGATCGAACGCCTGATCCAGCTTCTGGCGCGGCTGCCCGGTTTGGGCCCGCGCTCGGCGCGGCGCGCCGCGCTGCACCTGATCAAGAAGCGCGAAGCGCTGATGATGCCGCTCTCCGCCGCCTTGCAGGTCGCGCTCGACAAGGTCCAGGTGTGCAAGACCTGCGGCAATATCGATACGCAAAGTCCCTGCACGGTCTGCACCGACCCGCGGCGCGACCCCGCCATCATCGTCGTGGTCGCCGATGTCGCCGATCTCTGGGCGCTGGAGCGGGCCAATGCGACGCAAGGGCGCTATCATGTGCTTGGCGCGACATTGTCGCCGCTCGACGGCGTCGGCCCGCAGGATCTCACCATCGACGCGCTGGTCGCCCGCGCGCATGATCCGCAGGTGCACGAGATCATATTGGCGCTGAACGCGACGGTGGACGGCCAGACCACGGCGCATTACATCACCGACCTGCTTCAGGACGCCAACGTAAAAGTAACCCGGCTCGCCCATGGTGTGCCAGTCGGCGGCGAGCTTGATTATCTCGATGAAGGTACGCTATCGGCGGCAATGCGGCAGCGGACCCTGTTCTAGCTATTCCCTTAAGACGACGGAACGGACGACATGACGAAACGATTCGCCAAACGGCTGGCTTTGGTCGCGACGATGATGGTGCTGGTGACGCCGGCCGTCTCGGCGCAGCAGGACGATGGTGCTCCGCCGCCGTCAAAGCCCGGCAAGCCGATCAACAACGGCGATGTGCTCTCGGGCGAGCTGAACACGATGCAGGTTCGCGATGCCAAGAAGGGCAAGAAGGTCGCGACCTACCAGATCACGTCCGAGCCGCGGCGGCTGCCCGCGCCCAGCGGGCTGTGCAATCTCGAGACCGGCCCCGAGACATTCCAGCTCGTCACTTCCAGCGACGCGCAGGCCGCGCAGTTGAAATCATTCGTCGGCAAGGAAATTTCCGTGAAGGTCGACGAGGTCGCCTGCGCCAGCGATCCCGGCCAGGTGAGCGAGGCCGTGATCACGAAATGGAGCCTGGTGAAGAAGCAGTAGGGGACGCGCCAATAACTCGGTGTCGTCGCCCGGCTTGACCGGGCGACCCAGTACGCCGCGGCGGTCGTAATAGATCTCGACGTCTCTGGAATACTGGATGCCCCGCCTTCGCGGGGCATGACGGATACCGTGATTGCTACACCCGCACCGGCCCAAGCGTCTCGAAATGTCCGCGCTTCTGCAAATATGCGAGCAGGATCAGGCTGGGCACCGCGACGACCACGCAAATCATGAAGAACAGTGGCCAGCCCGTCATCTTCGCCACGAAGCCGGCGCCTGACGAGAGATAGGTGCGCCCGACAGCGGCCAGTGCAGTGAGCAGCGCATATTGCGTCGCCGTGTGCAGCGGGTTCTGGCACAGCGCGGAGAGATAGGCGACGAAGATCACGGTGCCGATGGCGCTGGTGAAGTTCTCGCAGGTAATCGCAAAGGCGAGCGCCCATTGATTGGTGCCGACCAGCGCGAGCCACGAGAAGGACAGGTTCGCGATCGCCTGCACCACGCCGCCGATCCACAGGCTCGTTGCCAGCGAATAGCGCCGCGCGACGAAGCCGCCGGCAAAGCCGCCGATCAGGGTTGCGGCAAGGCCGACGCCCTTCACGATCGCCGCGTAGTCGTTGCGGGAGAAGCCGAGGTCGATCACGAACGGCGCCGTCATGGTGCCGGAGAACGCATCGGTGAACTTGAACAGCACCACGAAAGCGAGCGCGGCGAGCGCATCCTTGCGCGACAGGAATTCCGAGAAGGCGCCGATCGCAGCGTGCATGACGCGGACGAATGCCGTCTCGGTCTGCGTTGCGGCTTCGGCCTTTGCGGATTGTGCAGGCTCGGTGGCGAGGAGCGCGGTGATCGTGCCGATCAGCACCATCGCCGCCATCACCACATAGCCCCACATCCACGCCGACGGCTTCGGAATGCCGGTGCTTTCGAAGCCGGATACGATGAACAGCGCGCCCGCGGTCGAGACCAGCATGCCGATGCGATAGGCCGCCACATAGGAGGCCATGCCGGCGGCCTGCTCGCTCTCGGGCAGGCTCTCGACGCGGAAGGCGTCGACCACGATGTCCTGCGTCGAGGAAGTCGTTGCGACCAAGAGCGCGCCGAGCGCGACGAAGAACGGCGAGCGCGCAGGATCGGTCAGCGCCAGCAGAAGGATCGAGATGATCAGCAGGAGCTGCGAGAACAGCAGCCAGCCGCGGCGTCGCCCGAAGGCGCGGGTGAACAGCGGCACATGCAGCGCATCCACCAGCGGTGCCCAGAGGAACTTCAGCGTATAGGGCGTGCCGACCAGCGCGAACAGCCCGATGGTGCCGAGATCGACGCCGGATTCCCGCATCCACACCAGCAGCGTCGAGCCCGACAGCGCCAGCGGCAGGCCGGAGGAGAAGCCGAGAAACAGCACGATCAGCACCCGCGGCTGCAGGTACACGGCCAGGCTGTCGCGCCAGGAGGCGGCGGGAGCATCGGCGGTTGCCGGGGCAGTTCCGGAAGTCGCGTCGGGTGCGGTCATGGGGAGGTGTTAGCAGATTCTGGCGGCCACAAGTGAGGCGTCGTCGCCCGGCTTGACCGGGCGACCCAGTATTCCAGAGACCGGAATTATAGAGGACCAGCGATCCCCGGGTAGAGATCGTTCCAGTTCGGATTGTCTTTCTCGATGAGCGCGATCTTCCATGCGCGCTTCCATTTCTTCAAGCGCTTCTCGCGCTTGATCGCATTCTCGGGATCATCGAACTGCTCGAAATAGACCAGCTTCACGATGTCGTATTCCTTCGTAAAGCTATCGACCAATTTCAGCCTATGCTCGGCCACCCGGCGGACCAAATCATTGGTCACACCGATATAAAGCGTACCGCCGATCTTGCTGGCGAGGATGTAGACGTAGTAGCAGCGTGCGCCCATCTGCCGCCTCTGGGATGCTGGGTCGCCCGGTCAAGCCGGGCGACGACAGCCATATTGGGGTCGCAGGTTACTTTGACTCGGGAGGGGATCACTCCCCCGCCTGGAGCTTGCGCGGGAACAGCTCTGGTGTGGTCGCGACCAGGCGTGGGCCCTCCGGCGCGTCGGTCTTGCTGAAATCGAGCTCCTCGATCCGTCCCGCGCGCTTCTCGATCTTGTCGGCGGAGATCAGGACCTGGCGCACGTCCTCGTTCACATCGGCAAAATGCTTCTGCAGTTTCAGTACGCGGTCGCGCAGGCGGCCGAGATCGTCGCCGAGCTTGATCACTTCGGTGCGGATCTGGTCGGCGGCGTCGCGCATGCGCGCGTCCTTCATGATCTGCTGCATCACCTGGATCGCCAGCATCAGCAGCGAAGGCGAGACCAGCACGACGCGGGCGCGATAGGCCTTCTGGATCACGTCGTCGAAGCCGTCATGGATCTCGGCATAGACCGACTCCGACGGCACGAACATCAGCGCCATCTCCTGGGTCTCGCCGGTGACGAGATATTTTTCGGCGATGTCACTGACGTGTTTCATCACGTCGCCGCGCAGCCGCTGCGTGGCGATGCGCCGCTCCTCGTCGGTGCGCGCATCGTGCAGTGCCGTCATCGCCTCCAGCGGAAATTTGGCGTCGATGCAGAGTGGCCGCTGGTCTGGCAGGAACACCACGCAGTCCGGCCGCTTGCCGGTCGAGAGCGTGAACTGGAACTCGTAGGAGCCCTTCGGCAGCCCGTCCTGGACGATTGCCTCCATCCGCGCCTGGCCGAAGGCGCCGCGCGACTGCTTGTTGGCGAGTACGTCGCGCAGGGTGGTCACCTGCGTGGTCAGGTCGGTCAGGTTCTTGTGCGCGCTGTCGATGATGCCGAGCCGCTCGTGCAGCGCGCGCAGGCTCTCCATGGTGTTGCGCGTGGTGTGCTCCATGGACTGGCCGACGCGATGGGTCACCGAATCCAGCCGCTCGTTGACCGCGCGCGCCATCTCGGCCTGGCGGCCGGCGAGCGTCTGCGCCATTGCGTCGACCCGCCCCGAGGCCTCGCTCTGGGCGCGCAGCATCTGGCTGAGGCGCTCCTCCAGCTCGTCGGCCCGGATGGTCTGGGCCATGGCGAGTTCCGCCCCGCGCCGCGAGGACCGCGCGATGACGATGGCGATCACCAGGAGCAGGATGAGGGCCAGCACGCCAAAGCCGATCAGTGCGTCGGCTGTGCGCACCGGCCAGTCGCCAGCGGTAAAAATGATCTCGTTCATGTCAACCCTTCTAGCCGATTCGCGGCAGCGCGCGAACGAAGAGGGAACATTTATGGTTAACCAGCGGTGAATTTTTATGGTTAACGAAGCCCTAATTATTATGGTTAGCAGACCGTTAACGCCGTTCGCCGCCGGATTGACCGCACCGGGCGCGCGGCTTAAATCGCGCCATGGCCCTCAGAGAAATCATCATCCTGCCGGACAAGCAGTTGCGTCTGGTCTCCAAGCCGATTGAGAAGGTCACGGCGGAGATCCGCAAGCTTGCCGACGACATGTTCGAGACCATGTACGACGCGCCCGGCATCGGGCTTGCGGCGATCCAGGTCGCGCAACCCCTGCGTCTGATCACCATGGACCTCGCCAAGCGCGACGAGAGCGGCGAGACCGCGCGAGAGCCGCGCGTCTTCATCAATCCGGAGATCATCGCCTCGTCCGAGGAGCTGTCGGTCTACGAGGAGGGCTGTCTCTCGATCCCCGAATATTACGAGGAGGTCGAGCGGCCTGCGAAGGTGCGGGTGCGCTTCACCGATCTCGACGGCAAGCTGCACGAGGAGGATGCCGAAGGCCTCTACGCCACCTGCATCCAGCATGAGATCGACCATCTCAACGGCGTGCTGTTCGTCGACTACCTGTCGAAGCTCAAGCGCGACCGCGTGTTCAAGAAGTTCGAGAAAGCCGCCAAGCGCGCGGTGGAGTAGGGCTCTCCGTCATTCCGGGGCGATGCGAAGCATCGAACCCGGAATCTCGAGATTCCGGGTTCGGCTCTTCGAGCCGCCCCGGAGTGACGGAACGGAGAGACGTGACGGTCGGTATAGCTCGCAGGTTCTTTTCTGATGCCTCTACGCCTCATCTTCATGGGCACGCCCGATTTCTCCGTGCCGACGCTGCTCGAGCTCGTGGCGCACGGCCACGAGATCGTGGCTGTCTACACCCGTGCGCCGAAGCCGGGCGGGCGGCGCGGGCTGCAGTTGCAGCCGACCCCGGTTGAAGACGCCGCGCGAAAGCTTGGCATTCCCGTGTTGACGCCGAAGACCCTGAAGACGCCCGAAGCGCTCGAAGAATTCCGCGCGTTCGATGCCGATGCCGCCGTCGTCGTTGCCTATGGCATGATCCTGCCGCAGGCGATCCTCGATGCACCAAAGCTCGGTTGCTACAATCTGCACGCCTCGCTGCTGCCGCGCTGGCGCGGTGCTGCGCCCATCAACCGCGCGATCATGGCCGGAGACGCCGAGAGCGGCGTCATGGTGATGAAGATGGACGTGGGGTTGGACACCGGCGACGTAGCCATGGCCGAGCGTCTTGCGATTTCTGACACCATGACCGCCGCCGATCTGCACGATCGCCTCGCCCGGCTCGGCGCTGACTTGATGGTGCGTGCGATGGCCGCGCTCGAACGCGGCGCCCTCCAGCTCAAGAAGCAGAGCGAGGACGGCGTCACCTACGCCGCCAAGATCGACAAGGCCGAGGCGCGGATAGACTGGAGCAAGCCGGCCCGCGCGGTGCTGCGTCACATTCACGGCCTGTCGCCGTTTCCCGGCGCATGGAGCGAGCTTGCCGGCGCGAGCGAAAACGCGCGCGTGAAAATCCTGCGCTGTGAGCTCGCAAAGGGGGCGGGCGCGCCGGGCGACGTGCTCGATGAGCAGCTCACGATCGCCTGTGGCGAGGGCGCCATCCGCATCATCGAGCTCCAGCGCGAAGGCAAGGCGCGAATGCAGACGGCGGACTTTCTGCGCGGCGTGCCGCTGAAGGCAGGAGCCAAATTCACCTAACACTGTCATACCCCGCGCTGGCGGGGTATCCAGTACGCCGAGGCCTCTCGGTTGAACGGAGACGCTGCGGCGTACTGATCGCCCGGTCCCGTCTCCGCCAAGGCTCCGAAGAGGCTCGCGAACTCGGCTCGCCGGAGCTTCAGCGAAGGCGGCAAGCCGGGCGATGACAGCGAAATTGGACAAGATGCCCCGCTACAAGCTCACCATCGAATATGACGGCGCGCCGTTCTGCGGCTGGCAGGTGCAGGCGACGCTACCCTCGGTGCAGGGCGCGCTCGAGACGGCCGTGAAGGCGATGTGCGGCACCGACGTGCGCGTGCATGGCGCGGGCCGCACCGACGCCGGCGTGCACGCGCTCGGCCAGGTCGCGCATGTCGATATCGAAAAGCCCTTTGCGCCGGATCGCCTTCGCGATGGCCTGAATGCGCATCTGCGTCCGCATCCGATCGCGGTGCTCGAAGCCGCGATCGTGCCGGAGACGTTCGAGGCACGCTTCTCGGCCATCAAGCGCCACTACCGCTATCGCATCATCAACACCCGCGCCAATCTCACGCTCGACGTCGGCCACGCTTGGCGCGTGCCGCGCCGGCTCGACACTGGTGCCATGCATGCGGCTGCGCAGCGCCTTATCGGCAAGCACGATTTCACGACCTTTCGCGATACCGAGTGCCAGGCCAAATCGCCGGAGAAGACGCTCGATCAGCTCGACGTCTTGCGCGACGGGCGCGAAGTGACAATTCTCACCTCGGCGCGCTCCTTCCTGCACAGCCAGGTCCGCTCGATGGTGGGTTCGCTGGTCTGGGTCGGCGAAGGCCGCTGGAGCGCCGATGATCTCTCCGCAGCACTCAAAGCCCGCAATCGCGCCGCCTGCGGCATCGTCGCCCCGCCGGAGGGGCTTTATCTGGTGAAGGTGGATTACTAAGCTACGAGCGACTGAGCAGAGCTCTCGCCACACTCTCCGGTGTCATGCCCCGCGGAGGCGGGGCATCCAGCACGCCGCGGCTTCTCCGTATTCGTCACTGTCTCTGGAATACTGGATCGTCCGCTTTCGCGGACGATGACGGCGGAGTGGGTGGCAACGGCGGAATGTGTGGCGGGCGCCAGGGTAGTCTCGGAGCCCTACGCAAAATACCGCGTCAAAATCCCCCGATACACCTTCGTCAGCTTCTCGAGGTCCGCAACCGGCACGCGTTCGTCGACCTGGTGCATGGTCTGGCCGACCAGGCCGAACTCGATCACCGGGCAATAGCTGGAGATGAAGCGCGCATCCGAGGTGCCGCCTGACGTCGACAGCTCGGGCTTGCGGCCCGTCACCTCCTCGATTGCGGCGACCGCGAGATCGGTGAAGGGGCCGGGCTTGGTGACGAACACGTTGGAATTCGAGGGCTCCCAGATGATATGCGCGCGGATGCGGTTGCCGCAGGCTTTGGCCAGCCGCGTCTCGACGAGCTCGCGCAAGCTCGCCTGCGTGTGATTGTCGTTGTAGCGAATGTTGAACTTTGCGCGCGCCTGGCCGGGGATCACGTTGTAGGCGGTGTTGCCGACGTCGACTGAGGTGAATTCGAGGTTGGAGGCCTGGAACTGCGCGCTGCCATGATCGAGTGGCTCGTCGGAGATCGCCACGATCAGGCGGGAGATATCGGGCACCGGATTGGACGCGCGGTGCGGATAGGCAACGTGGCCCTGCCGTCCCTCGACATGGAGCGTGCCGGATTGCGAGCCGCGGCGGCCGACCTTGATGGTGTCGCCGAGTGTCTCGACATTGGAGGGCTCGCCGAGCACGCAATGATCGAACTTTTCGCCGCGCTCCGCGGCCCACTTCAAGAGTTTGATAGTGCCGTTGATCGAGACGTCTTCCTCGTCACCGGTGATCAGGAACGAGATCGAGCCCTTACCGTCCGCGTGCGGCTTGCCGCCATTGGCTGCGAGATGCTCCAACACCGCCGCGACGGAGCAGGCAATGCCGCCCTTCATGTCGACCGCGCCGCGGCCGTGCAGGATGCCGTCCTTCACTTCGCCGGAGAATGCACCGACGCTCCAGGCGCTCTCGTCGCCGGGCGGCACCACGTCGGTGTGGCCGGCAAAGGTGATGTGCGGGCCTTCGCTGCCGATCCTCGCGTAGAGGTTATCGACGTCGGCAAAGCCTGCTTCGGAGAAGGTCACGCGGTGGCAGGTGAAGCCTGCTGCGGTGAGCGCCTTTTCAAGCACCCCCAGCGCACCGGCATCGGCCGGGGTTACCGAAGGGCAGCGGATGAGGTCGCGGGCAATGGAGAGGGCATCGGTCATGCGCCCCGCTTAACATGCATGCCGCCGGGCGGGCTAGCGCTGGGCGGGACAAATTCGATCTCGTTCTGCTGGTCCCAGTTTTTCGCAGGGGCCGATGCGGCGCCGTCCTCGATTTCGGCCAGCGGATCTGGACCGAACCGGTTGCTGCCCGAGGTGCCGGGCACAATGAACATTTCGATCAACCCCCACAGCCACAGGATCGAAGCAGTGAGGCTGAACGGAAGCACCCAGTTGGAGTGAGGCAGCAGGTCCGAGAACTGACTGTAGAGGCCGGGGACGAGGAAGAACGCAACGATCCACCAGCCGCTCCTGTCGCGGTCGTGCAACCGCTTGATGGCCGTTGCCAGGAAAATCCATGAAAACAGCGCCAGGCCAAACGCCTTCAGGATCAGATCCGTGCGGTCAAAGGATGCCAGCGAGCGGTAGGCCCGAGGATCGACCAGTTTGAAGAGGTCGTCGAGGCCGAAGTCGAAATCGAGTTTTGAGGATAACGTCAACGATCCCTTGGCGGTGAGGAGGTGGATCACCTGACCGATCATTCCGAGCAAGGGCGCCAGAACCGCGACGATCAGCAGCGCCTGCCACAGCAGAGCGCGGTTGATGCGGCCGTCGAAGCGGAAGAGGTACCAGGTCCAGTCCATGCGAAGGCTCCGGGCGGCGAAGGCCGCCCGGTGATTGGTCGCTTGATTGGATTGCTGGGTTCGACCCTGCCAATCCGTCATCCTGAGGCGCTCGCGTAGCGAGCCTTGAAGGATGAGCGGCCGAGATGTCGCCGGGATGCAGCCGGGCCGTCGCCCTTCGAGGGCCGCTTCGCGGCCACCCCAGGGTGACGGAGAAGGAATGGCGCTCGCGGTGCGAAGTTAGTCCCGCAGCAGCTCGTTGATGCTGGTCTTGGACCGCGTGCGCTCGTCGACGCGCTTGACGATGACGGCGCAGGCGGTGCTCGGGCCCGGTTGGCCGTTCTTCATCGGCTTGCCGGGCAGGGCGCCGGGCACCACCACGGAATATTCCGGCACTTCGCCGATGAAAACCTCGCCGGTCTCGCGGTCGACGATCTTGGTCGAGGCGCCCAGGAACACGCCCATCGCCAGCACCGCGCCCTTGCGCACGATGACGCCCTCGGCGACCTCGCTGCGTGCGCCGATGAAGCAGTCGTCCTCGACGATCACGGGCTCGGCCTGCAGCGGCTCGAGCACGCCGCCGATGCCGACGCCGCCGGAGATGTGCACGCGCTTGCCGATCTGCGCGCAGGAGCCGACCGTCGACCAGGTGTCGATCATGGTGGATTCATCGACATAGGCGCCGAGATTGACGAAGGACGGCATCAGCACGACGTTGCGCGCGATGAAAGCCGAGCGGCGCACGATCGCGCCGGGCACGGCACGGAAGCCGGCGTCGCGAAACCGGTTCTCGCCCCAGCCGTCGAACTTCGAGGGCACCTTGTCCCACCACGAGGCCTTGCCGGGACCGCCGGGAATGGCTGCCATGTCGTTGAGGCGGAAGGAGAGCAGCACGGCCTTCTTCAGCCACTGATTGACCTTCCACTTGCCGCTCGCCTCACGCTCGGCGACACGGGCCTCGCCCTTGTCCAGGATCTCCAGCGCATGATCCACGGCCTCGCGCACCTCGCCCCTGGTCGAGGTCGAGATGCCGTCACGCGCGTCGAAGGCGCCGTTGATGGTGGATTCGAGGGCTTGGAGGGACATCGGGATTTCCTCAAGGAGGGAATGATTTGTGACGGATTGGGGGGCTTTTTCGGGATTTGAGGGGACGGAGTCAAGCTTGGTTCGCCGTCCTCACCCGCGAAAGCGGGTGATCCAGTACGCCGCGGCGGTTGTGATGAATCGAGACAGCAGTGATTAGTGGATACCCCGCTTTCGCGGGGTAGACGCCTTATTGGGGCTTCACCGCCGCAACGGCCTCAACGCGACAGCCTCGCCAAAAACCCGGCCAGATCGTCCGTGACATGGTCGACATGGGCGGCGTCGCGGCCTTCCAGTTCCCAGTCCTCGCGGACCACTTCTTTCGTGCCGTCGGGCACCACCAGCACCGTGGTCATGCCGAGCTCGTGCGGAACGGTGAGGTTGCGGGCGAGGTCCTCGAACATCGCGGCCCGGGTCGGATCGACCGCATGATCGGAGAGGAATTTCTGGTAGGTCTGCCGCGCCGGCTTCGGCTCGAACTCGGCGGCGATGATATCGAACACCGCATCGAAATGTGTGGCGAGGCCAAGCCGCGACAGCACCGCATCGACGTGGTCGACCGAACCGTTGGTCAGGATCAGCTTGCGCCCCGGAAGTTTCGCGATGGCCTCGCCGAGCGCCGGATTCGGTTGCAGCGGCGAGTGATCGATCTTGTGCACATAGGCGAGGTAGTCGTCGGCGCGCACGCCGTGCAGGGTCATCATGCCGCGCATGGTGGTGCCGAAGCGGCGGTAATAGTCCTTCTGGATATTGCGCGCTTCCTCAGCCGTCACGTTCAGCCAGCTGCAAACGAACTCCCCGATCCGCGCATCAACCTGCTGCCACAGGTTGACGTGATGCGGATAGAGTGTGTTGTCGAGATCGAACACCCAGGTGTCGATATGGGTGAAGGGGCGGGGTGGGGTCATCAAAGCTCTCTCAAACTCGTCGTCCCGGGGCGCGCGAAGCGCGAGCCCGGGACAGCGGTAATTGTGTCGCGAGTCGCACACCAGCACTCACGGCATCGCAAAGCGCAGCGTTTTGCCGCCGCTGCTCATGTCGACGGCGCCAAAGCCGGCCGCCGCAAATCCCCGCGCGCCGCAATCGACCTGCTCGTTGGTCTCGAACTTGGTCTCGCGCGTGCAAAGCTGCTTCTCGCCGCCCCAGTTCAGCGGCTTGTCCTTCAGCTTGATGGTGCGGTTGTCGGCGTCGACGGCTTCCGCAAAGCTGAAAATCTGTTTCGGCTGGCCGGCGACGTCAGGGTGCAGGCACTTGCCGGGATCGATGCGGTACCAGCCGCGGCTCGTCACCGCCTTGCCGTCGTCGGTCGCGACCGCTGCCATCACCTTGTGCGGCGTGTCGTTGCACCAGGTGAGCCCGCTTGGTGACGGTGTCTGCACCGCGTCGACCATGGTCTTGAAGAAGTTCGGCGACTGCGTCACGTCGGATGGCAGCCCGCGGCTCTTCAGGAAAGCGGCGAGCGCTGATTGCGTCTTCGGTCCGTCGACGCCGTCGATCGCGCCGGCGTCATAGCCGGCGATCGCCAGCAGCCGCTGAATGCCGGCGAGCCGGGCCTGCTCGTCGTCATACTCCGAGTCCTCGGCGAGATAGGCGACGAGGTTGCCGTCGTCGCCCTGCGTCGGCGTCACCTGGGTGAAGGCGGCTTGCGTCTGTCCGCTGCGGCATTGGCGCGCGGCAGCGATGACGAAATTCTCCTGCGCGATGCACAGCATGTCGCTGCCATTCTGCGGGATCGGGGAGGCGCCATAGACGCCGAGCGCGCGCGCATGGAGCAGGATACGGTCGGCGGTCAGCGTGCCCTGCACCACCACGCGGCAGGTGGCCGGATCGATCCGGAACCAGCCGCGCGTCGCGGTCGCCGCCTTGTCGTCGATGCCGATCGCGGCTTCCACGACATAGGACATGCGGTTGCAGATCTTGAGGTCGGCGAGAGCCGGGGCGGCCGACGCGAAGAACGAGACGACCGCCGCCGGCAACGTCATCAGGAGGCGGGTCAGGGCGGTGCGGCGCCTTGGCCCGGCCATGACGGCTGCTCTCGTCGTCCCGTCCCTCACTTGTGGATCAGCGTTCCCGTGCCCTGGTTGGTGAAGAGCTCGAGCAGCACCGCGTGCTGCATCTTGCCGTCGATGATGACGACGCCCTGCACGCCCTGTTCGAGCGCGTAGATGCAGGTCTCGACCTTCGGGATCATGCCGCCGGAAATGGTGCCGTCGGCGATTAGTTTTCGCGCGTCCTTCACCGAGAGTTGCGGGATCAGCTTCTTCGACTTGTCGAGCACGCCCGGCACGTCAGTGAGCAGCAGCAGGCGCTTGGCCTTCAGCGCGCCAGCGACCGCACCGGCAAAGGTGTCGGCGTTGACGTTGAAGGTCTGGCCTTCCTTCGAGGTCGCCAGCGGCGCGAGCACCGGGATCAGCTCGTAGCCGATGAGCTGGTTGAGCAAAGTGAGATCGACTTTCTCCGGCTCGCCGACGAAGCCGAGATCGACCACCTTCTCGATGTTGGAGCCGGGATCGATCATGGTGCGCGTCGCCTTGGTGGCGGTCACCATGTTGCCGTCCTTGCCGCAGAGGCCGACGGCCTTGCCGCCGGCTTCATTGATGTAGCCGACGAGCTGCTTGTTGATGGAGCCGGCGAGCACCATCTCGACGATCTCGATGGTCGCCTTGTCGGTGATGCGCAGGCCCGCGGCAAACTCCGAGACGATGCCGAGGCGCTTGAGCATGGTCGCGATCTGCGGCCCGCCGCCATGCACGACCACCGGGTTGATCGCGGTCTGCTCGAGCAGGACGATGTCGCGGGCAAAATTCTTCGCGGTCTCCTCGTCGCCCATGGCATGGCCGCCATATTTGATGACGATGGTTTCCTCGTCGTACTGCTGCATGTGCGGCAGCGCTTCGGACAGGATGCGGGCCTGGTCGAGCGGAGAGATGTCGGTCATGGGGCGGATCTCGCTGGCGGGACTGTCGGGCCGCGTTCTATCCGATTGGCGGGCGAGGCGCAAAGCGTCATCCGCACCACTCTCGTGTCCCGGACGCGGTGCGGCACGCAGTGACGCGCCGCTGGGCCGGGACCCAGCGTCGGCATGGGCCCGGCTCAGCAGCGCACCGCTGAAGCGCTGCGCTGCGTCCGGGGCACGAGAGTTATCAACGCGGCACTACCGCTGCCACGCCCACCGCCAGCCAGCTCAAAATCATCAGCGTGCCGCCCGTCGGGGCGGCGTAGGGAAACAGCGAATGGCCGGCGTATTGGCGCAGCGTCAGGTCGCCGGCGAACAATGCGGCCGCAATCGCGAAGCCGAAGGCGGCGGTGAGGCCAATTCCGCCGTGCAGAAGGCCGCGCGCGAGCAGCGCCGTCGTCGCCAATATGGCAGTTGCGTGAAACAGCAGCATCGAGCTTGCCGTGGCGAGCCGGCTTGCCTCCGCGCCGTGGGCGCCAGCCGCTGCCAGCGCCATGCCGGCGGCGCCCATCAAACCGGCAAGCCCGATCAACAGGCGGAACGCTTGCGGCATCACGCCCGCTCTTCCAGCAGCCGTGCCATCGCGGCGCGCAAGCTCTCCATGCCGGTCGAGCTGCGCGAGGAGGTCGCGAGCACGTTCGGAAACGCCGCCGGGTGCTTTGCCAGCGCCGCTTCCGTTTCGGTGATACGGCTGGCAAGCTCCGAAGCCTTCACCTGATCGGCCTTGGTCAGCACGATCTGGTAGCTGACGGCCGAACGGTCGAGCGTCTTCAGGATTTCGAGATCGACATCCTTGAGGCCGTGCCGCGCGTCGATCAGCACATAGACGCGCGCCAGTGATGCGCGGCCGAGCAGGAATTTGTGGATCAGGTCGGTCCAGGATGCGACCTGCGTCTTCGGCGCCTTGGCATAGCCGTAGCCGGGCATGTCGACGAGCCGCAGGTCGGACTTTCCTGGGACTTCGAAGAAGATCAGCTCCTGCGTCCGCCCCGGCGTATGCGCGGTGCGCGCGAGATTGTTGCGGCCGGTCAGCGCGTTGATCAGGCTCGATTTGCCGACATTGGAGCGCCCGGCAAAGGCGATCTCCAGCCCCGCCATCGGTGGCAGCGTTTGAATCGAGGGCGACGCCCAGATGAACTGCCAGTCGCGCGCGAACAGCTTTCGCCCCGCTTCGATCAGCCTGTCGTCGGTTTCTGCGTTCATGCGAATGCCCGCTCGCTCCCCGCGTCATTGCGAGCGAAGCAAAGCAATCCAGACTTTCTCCGCGGAAACAGTCTGGATTGCTTCGTCGCTTCGCTCCTCGCAATGACGGCGTTAGGTCGCCTCAGTCACTTTTTTTTTGAACGAGCTGCGGATGTTGTCGAACAGCTCCACCTTCACGCCGTTGCGGCGCATGATGAAGCTTTGCTGGATCACCGAGAGCGTGTTGTTCCAGGCCCAGTAGATCACGAGGCCCGCGGGGAAGCCCGCCAGCATGAAGGTGAAGATCAGCGGCATCCAGTCGAAGATGATCTTCTGCGTCGGATCCGGCGGCGTCGGGTTCAGCTTCATCTGGAACCACATCGTGATGCCCATGATGATCGGCCAGATGCCGAGCGCGAGATAGTGGCCGAACACCGGGATCGTGGTCGGATCGAACGGGATCAGCCCGAACAGCGTGAACAAATTGGTCGGATCCGGCGCCGAGAGGTCCTTGATCCAGCCGTAGAAATGCGCGTGCCGCATCTCGATGGTGACGAACAGCACCTTGTAGAGCGAGAAGAACACGGGGATCTGGATCACCACGGGAAGACAGCCGGCGACCGGATTGATCTTCTCCTTGCGGTAGATCTCCATCATCTCCTGCTGCTGCTTCACCTTGTCGTCGGGATAGCGCTCGCGGAGCGCCTGAAGCTGCGGCTGGATCGACTTCATCTTCGCCATCGAGGCGTAGGACTTGTTCGCCAGCGGGAAGAACAGCAGCTTCACGATGACGGTCACGAGCAGGATCGAGATGCCGAAATTGCCGAAGAAGCGGTAGAAGAAGTCGAGGCCTAAGAACATCGGCTTGGTGATGAAGTAGAACCAGCCCCAGTCGATCAACAGATCGAAATGGTTCAGGCCGAGATCCTTGTTGTAGCCGCCGAGGCCTGCGAACGGGAACACGCCGACGACGCCGGCTTCCTTGGCGCCGGCGAACAGCCGCGCATTCGCCGTCGCGGTGCCGCCGATCGCGACGGTCACGGGATCGAGCAGATAGTCGGTCTGGTAGCTCCGGATATTGTTGGCGAGATCCGACGAAAAGCGCGCCTGGAGCTGCGCATTGGTGTCGGGCAACAGCGCCGAAGCCCAGTACTTGTCGGTGATGCCCAGCCAGCCGTCGGTGGCCTTGAAGTTCACCTGCTTGGCTTCGTCGATCTTCTTGTAGGCGTATTCCTGCAAGCCATGCTCGCCGAGATAGCCGATCAGGCCTTCATGCAGGATGTAGTAGCCGGAGACCTGCGGCGTGCCGTGGCGCGAGATCAGCGCGTAAGGATAGAGAGTGACCGGCGCATTGCCGACATTGCTCACCTCGTCCTTGATGGTGAAGAGATAGTGGTCGTCGACCGCGATGGTCCGGCGGAAGGTCAGGCCCTCGCCATTGTCATATTTCAGCACGACCGGCGTCGACGGCGTCAGGTTGCCCGAGCCGTCCTGCTGCCAGACCGTCGAGGCGTCCGGCAGCTTGGCCGAGACGCCCTGTCCCCGCACCCAGCCGAACTCGGCGTAATAAGGCTGCGCGGTGCCGGACGGCGAATAGAGGATGATCGGCGGCGAGCTCGGGTCGACCGTCTCGCGGTACTGCACCAGCGCGAGGTCGTCGATGCGGCCGCCCTTCAGCGCGATGCTGCCGGCAAGGCGCGGGGTGTCGATCTTCACGCGCGGGCTGGCTGAAATCGCGGTGTCACGGGCAACGACCGGCTGGTTGCCGGAGGTAGGCGCGGCCGGTGCCGGCGTGGCGCCAGCCTGCGGCGCGGTCGTCGCGGTTCCGGATTGGGGCGAGGCGGTCGGGCTCGGCTGCGGCGCGTTCTTCTGAAGCTCGGCCTGCGCCTGCTGCTGCGCCCGCTGCTTCTCCATCTGCGGCACGTTGTAGAAATACTGCCACGCGATCAGCACCAGGCCGGACAGAATGACGGCGAGGATGGTGTTGCGGTTGTCGGTCATCTTTGGATTCTCGTCATCAGTCCGGTTTGCGGTCCGCAGGTAAGGGCTTCTGCCCGCGTCCCTTCGTCGCCGGCCGCTGCGATTGGGCGAACGCTGCACGGAGGTCGTCGAGCATGACCGCGAATTCGCGCGTCAGCGCGTCCCTGCGGCCGACTAGCACATAATCATGGTGGGGGTGCATCGACAGCGGGTCGCAGCACTTCACCAGTTCGCGAAGCCTGCGCCGGATGCGATTGCGCTCGGTAGCGGTGCCGTTTTTCTTGGTAACGGTAAAGCCGACCCGGATCGGGCCGGCGTCATCGCGGCGACGGCTTTGCAGGACGAACGCGGGCCTGTTCACCCGCGCGCCATTGGCAACGGCGAGGAAATCCGCCCGCTGCCTCAGCCGATCCATGATGAAATCCCAAAAAGGGCCAGTCCGGCTCAGGCGCTCAGACGCTTGCGGCCGCGGGCGCGGCGGGCGGCGAGGACCTTGCGGCCGCCGGCGGTGGCGAGGCGAGCACGGAAGCCGTGACGGCGCTTGCGCACCAGTTTGCTGGGTTGATAAGTCCGCTTCACGGGTTGTTCTCCGCTGACCGGGCAATTTGCCTTTGGAATTGATGGATACGTCCGAAAGATGCGGCCCAAAACGGGCCCTTTCCGGCCCCAAAAGAGCCGCTCCCGGTGTCACACCGGGTCATCGCGGACAATTCGGCGCGGCTTATAAGGGAGCGTCCCGTTTTCGTCAACGCCGCGGGGCGGGTCCAATTGGCGAATATCGCTGTTTCCGCGGGGTTTTTCCCAGTGGAGGTAGCGACTCGCCGTTTCCGCGCCTACATCCTACCTTGGCAGATTAGCGATCCGTAATTTGACCGGCAGGTGCTACGGGTCGCATCCTCCACAAGTCGAGGCCAACGAAGGCGAAATTCGTGTCAGCGACAGACCTTCAGCGCGCCCAAAGGGGCCTGGAGCCGCAGGACCTGGAGCCCCAAGACCCGGGGTCACCGGCGGCGGTGCGGCCGCGCGCCCCGCGCCGGCTCGGCCTGTCCGGCAAGCTGCTGCTGCTGACTGTCCCCCTGGTGATGATCGCAGCGAGCATGCTCTACGTGCCCGCGATCGCCAACTTCTGGGTCAACCGGCTGAACGACCGCGTCGCCGCGGCGAACACCGCGGCCCTGGTGCTCGACGCCGCGCCGCTCGGCATGGTCCCGGACTCGCTGTCGCGGCAGATCCTCAAGAGCATCAACGCGCGCGCCGTCGCCATCAAGATGGGCCAACAGCGCCGCCTGCTCGCCAGCGCCGATCTGCCGGCCGCGATCGAGCACGACATCGACCTGCGCGAGATGACGGCGTGGCAAGCGATCACCGGCTCGTTCCAGATGATGCTGGAGACCGGCAACCAGGCCATCCGCATCGTCGGCCCGGCGAGCGGCAATGCGCAGTTCATCGAGGTCGTCACCGACGAATTGCCGCTGCGGCAGGCGATGTACCGCTTCTCCCGCAACGTCGTGGTGGTCGCGCTGTTCATCGCGGTGCTGACCGCGGGCCTCGTCTATCTCGCGCTCCATTATCTGTTCGTGCGGCCGATGCGGCGGCTGACCGCGAGCCTGGTCGGCTTCCATGAAAATCCCGAGAGTTCGGCGGGAATCATCGTGCCGAGCCAGCGCGGTGACGAGATCGGGGTGGCCGAGCGCGAGCTGTCGGACATGCAGCGCGACCTGATGTCGATGCTGCATCAGAAGAGCCGGCTCGCAGCCCTTGGTCTTGCCGTCTCCAAGATCAACCACGATTTGCGCAATCTGCTGGCCTCGGCGCAGCTGCTGTCCGACCAGCTTGCCAGCGTGCCCGATCCGCGGGTGCAGCGCTTTGCGCCAAAGCTCGTGCGCTCGCTCGAGCGCGCCATCGCGTTCTGCCAGTCGACCCTGTCCTACGGCCGCGCCCAGGAGGCCGCGCCTGATCGCCGGCTGATCCTGATCGAGCCGGTGGTCGTAGAGGTGCGCGAGACCGCGGGCCTCGCCTCCGATGCCTCGATCACCTGGGTTGCCGCGATCGAGCGCGGGCTGTCGATCGATGCCGACCCCGACCAGCTGTTCCGCGTGCTGCTCAACCTCGTCCGCAACGCGGCGCAGGCGTTGGAAACCCACGCCGCGAGCGCGACCGGCCCGCAGCAGATCCGGATCACGGGCAAGCGCGAGGGCGCGGTCGCGATCCTGGAGGTTTCCGATACCGGCCCCGGCGTGCCGCAAAAGACCCGGGAGCACCTGTTCGAGGCGTTCCAGACCTCGGGCCGCCCAGGCGGCAGCGGGCTCGGGCTGGCGATCGCCGCCGAGCTCATCCGTGCTCATGGCGGCGACATCCACCTCGTCGAGGGCACCATCGGCGCCACCTTCCGGATCGTGATCCCCGACCGCCCCGTGGAACTCCTCTCCATCCGCAACGAGCGGGCGAGGGCGTAGGGTCGGCCAGAGGCCGACCGCGCCTGCGATTCCGGACGCTGTTCCCACAATTCGTCATTCCGGGATGGCCCCGCTGGGTCCGGCCTTCGGCCGGCCCGATGGCAGGCTCCGGGCCAGGCCCGGAATCCATAACCCCGACCGGTGGTTATGGATTCCGGGCTCGCCTCTTCGAGGCGCACCGGAATGACGGCTGAAAAGGCGGAAATGCCCCAAATACGGCCTATCCAGACCTTGCCAACCGGGACAAGAGCGGTTAGTCAGAGCGCTCTTTCGCACCCCCTCCGGCTCTGTCCGGAGGCTGCGTGTGGGCCTGGCCCGCATAGCTGTTTGCGAAACACGCGCCCGTAGCTCAGCTGGATAGAGCATCAGACTACGAATCTGAGGGTCGGACGTTCGAATCGTTCCGGGCGCGCCAACTATCTCATTCAAATATCATCGATTTTCAGAGCGGCCAGAAATGGCCCCAGACTAAAATTTCGTTTTAGTCTGGGATTTAGTCTGGGGAGATTTCTCGAAGATTTCGAACTTGCGCGACCGGCTCTTCGAAGTTGGAGCCGCCCATCTCCTCGACTGAGCATGAACGACATTCGGGACGCTGCGCGAGACTGTTAGCGCTCAAGTCGAACATCAGTTGGGCGCGATGAACGCGTGCGCATGGGTACGACTGGCGCCGATCAACGTTGAATGCGATTCAACATGATTGCATCAGGAGAAGAGGCTCGGCAGAATCGACCACATGCGTATCAATCGCACTGATCTCGCCGACTTTACTTATTTTCTTTCGCTTGCGAAGCACCGCAGCTTCCGTCGAGCCGGACTGGACCTCGGAGTCAGTGCCTCGGCACTCAGTCATTCCCTCAAAGGGCTCGAGGCGCGCCTGGGCGTTCGCCTGTTCAACAGAACGAGCCGGAGCGTGACCCTCACTTCAGCGGGGGAAGAGCTGCAGGCAGCACTTGCGGTCCCCTTCGACGCGATCGGGACCGCGGTCGAAGCGCTGAACCGCTACAGGGCTGAGCCCGCCGGGCGGATACGGTTGAACGTGTTGGAGCATGCAAGCTCGCTACTGCTTGGCCCGGTCCTTCCGACTTTTGTGGACCGATATCCGGGGATCGAAGTCGATGTCGCGGTCTCGAACCACTTGGTGGACGTGGTCGCGCAGGGCGCGGACGCGGGTATCCGCTACGGCGGCACGGTGCCCGAGGACATGATCGCGCAGCGGCTGTCCAGCGACATACGGTGGGTGGTGGTAGGGTCGCCCGGTTATTTCGAGCGTCGTGGCGAACCGTTGCATCCGCGCGATCTGTATGACCACCGGTGCCTTCGCATCCGCCTTGGCGATGCCAGCATCTATCAATGGGAATTCGAGAAGGACGGCGAGGAGATCGCGATCGATGCGCCCGGCGCGATCACCATCGACGAGAGCCAGTTCGCGCTCACCTTGGCCGCCGCCGGTGCCGCTTTGGCCTACCTGCCCGAGCCCAGCGTGACGCCGCTGACCGCTCGGGGGCAGCTTAGGTGCGTTCTCGACGCTTGGTCGCCGATGGGGCCTGGGTTCCACATCTACTACCCAAGCCGGCGGCAACTGCCGACCGGGTTGCGGCTCCTGATCGATCTCATCCGCGAGATGCAGCCGCTGGGTCTCTAGCGCTCAGTCGATCGTTGAGCCCGGCTCATCGCTTCATCGCAGAGATGGGGCGTAATCGCCGGCCCTCTAGCGCTCTATGTTCCGTGCACGGTCACGGGTCCTTCCGTGAGCATTCATCGTCGCACGGAGCTGCCACGTGTCACAGCAAACTATTCTTCGATACCCCGACGCCCCCTCGTTGGAGAGGGACGCGGCGCAAACCGGCTGGGGCGCCGTCCTTGCCCTGACGCTATGCGTCTCGACGTTGATCGCCTCGGAATTCATGCCGGTCAGCATCCTAACCCCGATCGCGTCCGACCTTCATCTGACCGAAGGGGCGGCGGGCCAGGCGATCTCGGTGTCCGGCTTGTTCGCCGTGGTGACCAGCCTGTCCATCGCTACGATCACCCGCGGGGTCGACCGTCGCGCGTTGTTGCTCGGATTGACCCTCCTGATGCTGCTGTCGGGCCTGCTGGTCGCCTTCGCGCCGAACTTCATCGTGCTCATGGCAGGCCGCGCCCTGTTGGGCGTCGTGATCGGCGGGTTCTGGTCGATGTCGGCGGCGACGGTGATGCGGCTAGTGCGCGAGCGGCAAGTGCCGCGAGCCCTCGCGATGCTCAACGGGGGCAACGCCCTTGCCACCACGATCGCCGCACCGTTGGGCAGCTTTCTCGGCCAATATATCGGCTGGCGTGGCGCATTCTTCCTGGTCGTGCCGCTGGCCGCGATCACCTTCGCTTGGCAGTGGCTGACCTTGCCGTCGATGCCGTCCGATCGCACCAAGCGGCAGCCAAGCGCGTTGGGCGTCCTCGGCCGCCCGAACGCCCGCTTCGGAATGGCTTCGGTCGCGCTTCTGTTCGCGGGTCAATTCGCGCTCTTCACGTATCTGCGGCCGTTTCTGGAGAGCGTCACGCGCCTCCAGGTTTCCCCGCTTTCGCTGGTGCTGCTCATCATGGGTGCGGCCGGCCTCGCCGGCACCTGGCTGATCGGGCGCACGGCGTCGCGAAGCCTGTCGCTGACCCTGATTCTGGCTCCGTTGGCGCTCGCGGCACTCGCATGCGGCCTGGTCTCGTTCGGAACGATCGCGAGCCCCACGGCGCTGTTGTTGGCTCTCTGGGGCGTGATCGGAACGGGCGCGCCGGTCGCCTGGTGGACCTGGGTTGCCCGTCGGTTTCCGGACGACGCCGAAGCTGGCGGCGGTCTTCTGGTCGCGGTCGTTCAACTGGCGATCACGCTCGGGGCCGCAGGCGGCGGGGTCCTGTTCGACGCCGCGGGATATCGCGCGACCTTCTTGTCGAGCGCAGCCTTGCTGTGCGCCTCGGCGCTGTTCGGCATCTTCGATGCTCGCGCCGGCGAAGCCGTGGATCGTCAGAGGCAATGCGGCGCAGGCGGCGACTGAGCCCCAGCGCCCGCGGCGAGAGGAGAACGAGATGGCACGCATCTTCATCACCGGCAGCAGCGATGGGCTCGGTCGCGCGGCGGCGTTGTCGCTTCTGAGCGAAGGTCACGAGGTCGTCGTGCATGCCCGCTCGAAGGAACGCGCCTCGGCGCTTACCGATCTCGCGTCCGGAGCCGTGGTGATCGGCGACCTGCGCAGCGCGGCCGACGTTCGGAGGATCGCCGACCAGGTCAACGCGATCGGCTGCATGGACGCCGTCATCCACAACGCCGGTATCTACACGGCACCTAACCGCGGATCGACGCCAGAAGGGCATGCCGTGACCTTGGCGGTTAACACGCTGGCACCGTTCATGCTGACCGCTCTGATCGAGCGACCCGATCGCTTGGTCTATCTCAGCAGCGGTCTTCACCGTGGGGGTGGAGGCTCTCTGCGCGATCTCGACTGGACCGATCGTCCATGGGATGGGGCGCGCGCATATGCCGAAAGCAAGCTGCATGTGGTCGCACTCGCTTTCTGTCTTGCCCGGCGGTGGCCGAAGGTCCTCTGCAACGCGGTCGATCCCGGCTGGGCTCGCACGCGGATGGGAGGAGCGGGCGCCCCCGTCGACATCGACACGGGCCAGCGCACGCAGAGTTGGCTTGCCGTCAGCGCCGATCCCGCAGCGATGGTCAGCGGCAGGTACTGGCATCACCTCAGGCCGGAAACGCCCGCGGCCGAAGCGACAGATACCGGCTTTCAGAACGAGCTGATCGATCGCCTTCAAGAACTCACCGGCGTGGCGCTGCCCTGAGCCGGTTCGAACCAAAGGAGAAATTTCGATGGACTACACGCATCTGGGCCGGACCGGGCTGAGGGTCAGCCGTCTCGCGCTGGGCACCATGAACTTCGGCGAACTCGCCGACGAGAAAACCAGCTTCGCGATCATGGACGAGGCCTTGGACGCCGGCATCAACTTCTTCGACACCGCCGACGTCTATGGCGGCCCGCAGAAGCCCGACATGGAGAAGGGTTTCGGCGTCTCGGAAGAGATCATCGGCAACTGGCTGGCGCAGAAGGCCGGCCGACGCGAGAAGATCGTGCTGGCGACCAAGGTCTACCAGCCGATGGATACCGGCCCCAACGACAAGTACCTCTCGGCTTATCACATCCGGCGCGCGTGCGAGGCGAGCCTGCGCCGCATGAAGACCGATCACATCGATCTCTACCAGATGCATCACGTCGACCGCGCGACGCCATGGGAGGAGATCTGGCAGGCGATGGAGCAGTTGATCCGCGAGGGCAAGATCACCTACGTCGGCTCCTCCAACTTCGCCGGCTGGGACATCGCCACCGCGCAGATGACGGCGGCCTCACGCAGCATGCTTGGTCTCGCCTCCGAGCAGAGTCTCTACAATCTCACGCAGCGCACCGTCGAGCTGGAGGTGATCCCGGCTCTTCGCCACTTCGGCATCGGACTGATCCCGTGGAGCCCGATCGGCATGGGACTGCTCGGCGGCGTGCTGAAGAAGATGGAAAGTGGCCGCCGCTCGTCCGAGCGGATGCAACAGCAGGTGAACAAGTTGCGGCCGAGGCTCGAAGCCTATGAAAGGCTGTGCGCCGATCTCGGCGAGGCCCCGGCCGACGTGGCGCTTGCCTGGCTGCTTCACAACCCGGTCGTCACCTCCACGATCAGCGGTCCGCGCACGGTCGAGCAACTGCGCCAGAACCTCAAGGCACCGTCGCTGGTCCTTTCACGCGAGACGCTGGCGAAGCTGAACGAGATCTGGCCCGGTCCGGGCGGCGAAGCGCCGGTGGCCTATGCCTGGTAGAGCCGGATACGCATCGATGGCTGCTGCCGCGAAGAAGTCGGAAGGGGCGGCGCTGCTGCTGCCGATCATGGGCGTGGTCTTCGTTGCGTTTCTCGTCATCGGGATCGCCATGCCCGTTCTTCCGCTCCATGTGCACGACGGTTTGGGGCAAAGCACGTTCGTGGTCGGACTCGTCGCCGGCAGCCAGTTCGCGGCGTCGTTGATCTCGCGACCCATGGCCGGCCACTATTCGGACACACGGAACGCGAAACGCGCAGTGATCGTCGGTCTGCTGGCGGCCGCAGCGTCCGGACTGCTCTATCTGTTGTCGCTAGGCTTGATGAAGACACCGTCGATCTCTGTCGCCGTTCTTCTTCTCGGGCGAGGCCTGCTCGGCACCGCCGAAAGCTTCATCATCACCGCCGCCGTGAGTTGGGGACTTGCGCTCGCCGATTCCCGGAGCACGGGCAAGGTCATCGCCTGGGTCGGGGCCGCGATGTTCGCAGCCTTTGCGATCGGCGCTCCGGCCGGCTCCGCGCTCTATGCTGGCTACGGCTTCGCTGCGATCGCATGGGCTACCGCCGCGGCTCCGCTAGTTACCCTGCTGCTGGTTGTCCCCGTTCCCGCGGTTGCTCCGGCGCAGCATGCTCGCTTTTCCTTTGCCGAAGTGGTCGGCGCGGTCTGGGTGCCAGGCTTGGGCTCGGCGCTCGGCAGCGTAGGTTTCGGCGCCGTGATAACGTTCGTCGCCCTGCTGTTCGCGACTAGAGGCTGGCCGAACGGATGGCTCGCCTACACGGCGTACGCCGTCGCTTTCATCCTGGCACGGATCTTTTTCAGCCACCTGCCCGATAGGATCGGCGGTGCGAAGGTGGCGCTGGTCTGCGCGCTCGTCGAAGCCGTGGGCCAGGCACTGATCTGGCTGGCCGTTCGGCCCGAGATGGCGCTCGCCGGCGCCGCGCTGACCGGATTCGGTTTCTCGCTGGTCTATCCCGGTTTCGGAATCGAAGCGGTGCGGCGCGTACCGGCGCAAAGCCGCGGCCTCGCCATGGGAGCCTATACCGCCTTCCTCGATCTCGCCCAAGGCGTCGCCAGCCCCGCGCTCGGATTGATGGCGAGGGGCGCGAAGCTCAACGTCGTATTTCTCGCGAGCGCCGCGACCGTGCTGTGCGCCGTCGCCGTCGCATGGTGGCTCATGGCACATCCCGCGCCCGCAGAAGGTCATCAGCAGCAAGACTAGGAAAGGAGACGCAATGCCCCACGTGATCGTGAAGCTCCAGCCCGGCAGGTCGGAGCAGCAAAAGGCCGCCTTGGCCGAAGCCCTGACGAAGGTGGTCGTCGAGACGCTCAAGTCCGGCGAGGATTCGGTATCGGTCGGAATCGAAGATGTGCGCGCCGAGGACTGGACCGAGCAGGTCTACAAGCCCGACATCATCGCCAAACCGCGCACCATCTACAAGAAACCGGGATACGACCCGCGCTAACGGCCGTGATTGCAGCCACCAAGTCGAACGCGCACGGCGGGATGCCTCGCCGTCGATTTATTCCCCTAACAGACGAGTAGTAGCCATGTTTGCGACAGTCATGTACGGCCCTCGCGATGTCCGTTTCGAGCAGGTCGAGGACCCCAAGATCATCAAGCCGACGGATGCCATCATCAAATTGTCGGCCACATGCATCTGCGGCTCCGATCTCTGGCCTTACCGTGGTCTGCAAGCGACGGATGAGCCGGCCCATATGGGACACGAATATTGCGGCGTCGTCGTTGAGGTCGGCGGCGCGGTCAAAACCGTGCGCCCCGGGCAGTTCGTCGTCGGCTCCTTCTGCCTCTCGGACAACACCTGTCCGCATTGCAAGTTCGGTTTTCAATCCTCCTGCGTGCAGCGCGAATTCATGAGGGGGGCTCAAGCGCCCTACGCGCGCGTGCCGCTGGCCGACGGAACGCTCGTCGCCACGGCCGAGATGCCCGGAGATGATCTCGTTCCACATCTCCTGGCGACCTCGGATGTTCTCGGCACGGGTTGGTACGCCGCCGATGCCGCCAATGTCCGTCAGGGCGGTACCGTAGCGGTGGTCGGTGACGGCGCCGTCGGGTTAATGGGGGTGCTCGCGGCGAAAGAGATGGGCGCTGAGCGCATCATCGCGATGAGCCGGCACAAGAGCCGGCAGGAACTGGCGCGCGAGTTCGGCGCGACGGATATCGTGGCCGAGCGTTGGGAGGCCGGCATCGAGCGCGTGAAGGAACTGACGGGCGGCGTCGGTGCCGATTCCGTGCTGGAATGCGTGGGCACGCAAGAGTCCATGACGCAGGCCATCAATTCGGTGCGGCCGGGAGGCTCCATCGGCTACGTCGGCGTCCCCCACGGCGTGACCTTCGACGGCCAGGCGATGTTCTTTTCGCAACGGCGCATGCTGGGGGGCCCGGCGCCGGTCCGACGCTTCCTGCCGGACCTGATGGACCGCGTTTTCAAGGGCAGAATCAAGCCGGGCAAGGTTTTCGACCTCACGCTACCAATTGCAGACGTTGCGGAAGGATATCGCGCGATGGACGAGCGGCGGGCGATCAAGACGATGCTCAAGCTCTGAAGGCAGCGCAAGCATAATCAAAGGAAGGAAAAGCAAGATGCAGATAAAGCGTAACGGAGAACAGCCGTCTCAGAAGGGACCGGACGATTGGTTTACCGGGCGCGTTCGGATCGACCCGTTGCATACGGCGCCTGCGCCCGCGCGCGGCGGTGCCGCTTTGGTTACTTTCGAGCCGGGCGCACGGACGGCCTGGCACACGCATCCGCTCGGTCAAACTTTGATCATCGTCACTGGCGCAGGTTGGGTCCAACGCGAAGGCGGGCAAATCGAAGAAGTGAAATCCGGAGACGTGGTGTGGTTTCCGCCTGGGGAAAAGCACTGGCATGGTGCAACGCCGACGACCGCAATGGCGCACATAGCGATCCAGGAATTCCTCGACGGAAAATCGGTGGATTGGTTAGAAAAGGTCAGCGACCAGCAATATGCACGATGACTCACGTCGCCAGCACCAGTCTCGGGTTCGGTTCAAGCGCCATTGTAGCGAATCAACGCTCTCATCCCTTGTGTGTCGCCGAGTCCACCTCGAACGCCTGCTTCCCCTTTGCGGCCCAAAGCGCTCGCGCATGTTTGCCCTGATCGCTTTTGAGTTTGTCAGCCATCCAGAGCAACGCGCCATAGATCGTGGCGCGGTCATCGCCGGTCAGTTCGATGATCCCGGCTTTGACGACCAGACCGCCGAGTTCAATGAGATGCCGCGCGCGCTTACGACGCTCAACCTGCCACGTGCGCATGTCATGTCGAGCCCTTGCGGCTAGCTGCCGGTTGCGCGCCGTTCGGTTGCGCAGGAGGGCCGTCCGTGTTGCGGTCAGTTGTCGGTGCATTTCGCCGCGACCGTCCCTGAAAGAAAGCGGCCCCGCGCCTGGTCCATGCCTCCCTCTTTCCCGCCTCTTTTGTCTCGGCAAGTACGATCAGCGCACCAGCCAGTTCAAGGGTGGGGAGAGTGTCAGCCCCGGTGGCGATGACCAGTTCGCCGAGCTGCTGCACTTTGCGGGTTTTCAGCCCGCGCGCCTTGTCGTCGAGCGCTTTCAGTTCCGCGTCAAAGTCCCGTGGCTTGCGCATCATCGTCTCCATGAGTGTTATTAGAGAAATGATAGTCGAGCCCCCGGCACAATTCTGTAAGGTCGTCAGGACGAGCTGAGACGGGGTAGTCCCTCCCGAGAATCTTTCGAGGGAGGGCGCGCTTATACGTCGTGCCGACGTGCACCTCGCCGTGTAGATGATCTGGTCGCGATGGCGATCTATCATCTTCACGTCAAGGTCATTGGCCGCAAGTCCGGCTCCAGCGCAGTAGCGTCGGCAGCCTACCGCTCCGCCTCGCGGCTGCGCGACGAGCGCCTTGACCGCAGCCATGACTTTTCCGCCAAGCGTGGCGTCGTCCATTCCGAGGTGATGCTGCCGGAGAATGCGCCGGAAGCATGGAGCGACCGCGAGCGGCTCTGGAACAATGTCGAGGCCTTCGAGGTCCGCAAGGATGCTCAGCTTGCTCGCGAGGTCGAGTTCGCTATCCCGCGCGAGATGACACGGGCTCAGGGGATCGAGCTTGCCCGCGACTTCGTTCGGGGCGAATTCGTGGATCAGGGCATGATCGCCGATCTCAATGTGCATTGGGACATGGCCGAGGACGGCATACCCAAGCCCCATGCCCATGTCATGCTGACCATGCGGGCGGTGGACGAGAACGGTTTTGATCAGAAGGTGCGCGACTGGAACCGTACCGAGATGGTGGAGCGCTGGCGGAGGCGCTGGGCGGAGCTTGCCAACGAGCGCCTGGCCGAGGTCGACATCGACGCGCGGATCGACCATCGCAGCCTCGAAGCACAGGGCATCGAGCTTGAGCCGCAAACCCAGATCGGTGCGCCCGCCAAACGTATCGATTATCAGGGCATCGAGGGCGAGAGTGCCGACCGCGCCGAGATGCACCGCGAGATCGCGCGCGGCAATGGGATACGGATTATCGCTAATCCGTCGCTTGCATTGGACGCCATCACGCGTCAGCAATCGACCTTCACGCAGCGCGACATCGCCAAGTTCGCGCATCGGCATAGCGACGGAATCGACCAGTTCGACGTGGTCATGGGCGCGATGCGTAGCGCGCCAAATATAGTCGAACTCGGCAAGGACGCTCGCGGCGAGGATCGCTTCACCACCCGCGAGATGATCGAGGCTGAACAGCGCCTGCACCGTGCCGCTGAACTGATGGCGGAACGAGAACGCCATGAGGTGCATGATAGGGATCGCGTGGCGGCGCTGGCGCGTGCGGAAGCACGCAATCTTGTCCTTTCGACCGAGCAGGCCGACGCGCTGGCACACGTTACGCACGGGCGCGATCTCGCCGTCGTGGTCGGCCATGCCGGGACGGGGAAGAGCGCGATGCTGGGGGTGGGACGTGAGGCCTGGGAAGCGGCTGGCTACGAGGTCCGGGGCGTGGCGCTGTCCGGCATCGCCGCAGAAAGTCTCGAAAGTGGATCGGGCATTGCGTCCCGCACCGTCGCCAGCCTGGAACATGGCTGGGGACAGGGCCGCGACCTGCTTAGCCCCCGCGATGTCCTTGTCATCGACGAGGCCGGCATGGTCGGCACGCGCCAGCTCGAGCGCGTGCTGTCGCATGCCGCAGAGGCCGGCGCGAAGGTGGTGCTGGTCGGCGATCCCAGGCAGTTGCAGGCGATCGAAGCTGGCGCGGCGTTCCGGTCCATTTACGAGCGCCATGGCGGGGAAGAAATCGGCGAGGTGCGCCGGCAGCGGGAGGACTGGCAACGCGACGCCACGCGGGATCTCGCAACGGGCAGGACCGGTCATGCGCTGGAAGCTTATCGCTCCCGCGGCATGGTGCATGAGGCCCATACCCGCGAGCAGGCACGCAGCAATCTGATCGACCGCTGGGACCACGACCGGAAGGCGGCGCCGGAGCGCAGCTGGATCATTCTCACCCATACCAATGACGAGGTGCGGGCGCTGAACGAAGCTGCGCGCGAGCGGATGCGGGCTGCGGGCGATCTCGGGGATGACGTGCGCCTGACGGTCGAACGCGGCACGAGAAACTTCGCCAGCGGGGATCGCGTCATGTTCCTGCAGAACGAGCGTGGCTTGGGTGTCAAGAACGGCACGCTGGGGACCATCGAGCAGGTCAACGCGCTATCCATGACCATCCAGACCGACAATGGCCGATCTGTGCAGTTCGAATTCAAGGACTACAACAAGATCGACCACGGCTATGCCGCGACGATCCACAAGGCCCAGGGCCTGACGGTGGACCGCACTCATGTGCTGGCAACGCCGGGAATGGACGCCCATGGCAGCTATGTCGCCCTGTCGCGGCACCGCGACGCCGTGGACCTGCATTATGGCCGCGACGATTTTGTCAACCAGGACCGGCTCTCCCGCACCCTGTCGCGCGATCGTGCCAAGGACATGGCATTGGACCACGAACGCACCGATCCGGCGCAAGTCTATGCCGAACGACGCGGGATCACCTTCCGCGAGCGCGTAGCCGAGATCGTTCGCAAGGTCGTGCCCGAGAAGGTACGCAACATGTTCGGCGGCCTTCACACTCCTACAGATGTGCCCGGTGCGGATCGCGGGCAGAGGCCGGAACGGGGAGCGCCGGAAAGGGGAAGGAGCAACGCGGGGGCCGAGCGGCGCGAAGCCGCAGCGCCGGAAAGGAACGTGGCGGCAGACCCGGAAGCGGAAGCGCGGCGCCTGCGCACACGGGCGCTGGTGCGCCATGCCCGCGCCGTGGATGCGATCTTCGAGGCGCATGAGATGGGCGGCGAGACAAGTCCCGAGCAGGTGAAAGAACTCCAAAAGGCCCGGCGGATCTTCGAGGACGTGCGGCCCTACGGCTCGGTTGATGCGGAAGCCGCCTACAAGAAGAACCCGGAGCTTGCGCACGAGGCCGCGTCAGGCCGGGTCAACCGCGCCGTCCGCGCCCTTCAGCTCGAGACTGAACTGCGCATCGATCCAGGCCGCCGCGCAGACCGCTTTGTGGAGCGCTGGCAGAAGCTCGAGCAAACCCGCCTCAGTCAGTATCAGGTGGGCGACATGGCCGGCTACAGGGCCACGCGCTCGGCGATGGGCGATATGGCGAGAGGCCTCGAACGCGATGCGCAAATGGAATCCCTTCTCGCCAACCGCAAGCGGGAGCTCGGCATCGCCTTTGAAACAGACCGCCGGCTCGGCCTCGAACTGGCCTTCACTCACGGCCTCGATCTCGGCAGAGGCCGGGGCATCGAAATTTGAGTCCATCCTATCTCCGCCGTCTGAACGCCAGAGTACGACGACGTGTAAAATGCGCTTGCGCGCCTGCAACAACTGTCCTGTCTGGTCTCAGAAGCCGTCAGGAACAGCCAGCAGGAGGCAGCGCGGCCATGCGCGAACCAGATCGTATCGTCCGTTTGAAAACCGTTCTTGCCCGGACCGGGCTGTCCCGGTCCACCATTTACCGCAAGATCGCTGAGGGCACGTTCCCGGCGCAGCTCAAAATCAGCACCAACGGGACCGGCTGGCACGAATCCGACATCAACCGCTGGATCGCCGATCCCATCTCGTGGCGTCCGCAACGTGGATTCGATGAGGCTCGGTGAGGTCGGTGATTGTACCGTTTACTCACGCGGTCCTCCAGGCATCCGGCCAGCCAAACGCGAATCTGCAAAGTCGGCACGCAGAGCAGCGGGTTGCCAGTGTCATCATCCACCCGCCGTACGCCGCGCGGCTTGTTCGGTAACAGTGATTTGGTGGCAGCTCCCTCCCGTCGGTGAGTTCGTAGCGAACGATTCGAGCCCCGGTTTGGAGTTTGAATCACGATTGGAGCGCATGCTCAACGTAAGCTCGTCAAGGAAGCGTTTGGACGCAATCTGCCGAAAGCAGACGTATTATGCTCACATTGAGTTTTGTCGAGTTTGACCCCAAACGGGCATGGGCCATCGCGCAGCGCTTGCGACGCAGCATTTGACTCGCGCTGAGTGCGACGACCATTGAGACCTGATAGTCTGCACCCCGTCTCCTCAAATGCGATGAGAGCACCGAATGAAGCGGCGGGAGTTCATAGTCGCTGTTGCGGCACTGCTCATTTCGCCACGGCGTTCGCGGGCGGAGGGGATGCCTCGCCGGGTCGGCGCCCTTAACAACTCCCAAAATCTGGCAATCACCAAAGTGTTGCAGGAGGGAATGCGTGATCACGGCTGGATCGAGGGCAAAAACCTGATCTTGGACAATCGATATTTCGAAGGCCATGCGGAGCGCCTACCGGCTCTCGCGGCCGAACTCGTCGCCCTCAAGCCCGATCTCATCGTTTGCGGCAGCCCGCAGGCAGCCTTAGCCTTGAAATCGGCAACTGCCAATATTCCGATCTTATTCGTGGCTGTAGCCGATCCCGTGGGGATTGGCCTCGTGCAAAGCCTATCGCGTCCAGGTGGCAACATAACGGGTTTTACGGCCGTCGCACCTGGGGACTTCATCGGGAAACGTATAGAAATCCTCCGAGAGCTCGTTCCTGGCGCCTCGAAAATTGCGCTCTTAGCCAATCCGGACAACCCAATCCACAGGCTGGAATTGGCCGAGGAGATACCCCGTACAGCCCGGAAACTAGGCGTGGCCCTGCCGATAGTTGAGGCGCGCACGGCTGAGGAACTCGACGCCGCCTTTGCCTCAGCCGCCGCCCAGCACGCCGATGCGATAGTTGATATTGGCGATCCTTTGACCTTTCAGCAGGCTCCGCGAGTTGTCGCACTCGCGGCGAAGCACCATCTGCCCGCGACTTATCTATTTCAACAATCCGCCAATGAGGGCGGATTGATCGTCTACGGCCCGGATCTATTCGATCTGTTCCGCCGTGCAGTCGGCTACATCGATAAAATTCTCAAAGGCACCAAGCCTTCCGATCTGCCGGTAGAGCAGCCAACCAAATTCGAGCTCGTGATCAACATGAAGACTGCCAAAGCGCTCGGCCTCACCGTGCCACCCTCGTTACTCGTTCGCGCCGACAAGGTGATCGAATAGAGATGCTCTTTGCTGCGGTGGATGAGTCCGGTTGTGGCCCAACGCGACACCGCCACATGACCTCGGTCGCTAAAGGGGCATAGCGGACATCGGCAGGCCGCCGTCGATCGGAGAGGACGACGCTCGTGACCCGGAATGGAGTGCGCCAGGAAAGCTGGCAAAGAATAGGAGGTGAAAGTCCCCCATGGGGTAAGGACTAGCCATCCACCCCGAC
>NZ_JBBIAM010000042.1:0-74658 GCF_054185185.1 Bradyrhizobium sp. UFLA05-153 | reverse complement strand
GCTTCATCATCTGGTGGCCGATCGGGCTTGCCCTTCTCTTTTTCACACTCGGGAGCAGAAGAATGTCGTGCTGGAGCCACCAGGATCGCTGGCAGAACAAGATGGAGAAGATGCAGTACCGGATGGACCGCATGCGCGACCGCATGGAGCGCCGCGGCTTCGGCTTTGGCTTCGGCCCGCCGTCTTCCGGCAACCGTGCCTTCGACGAGTACCGCACCGAGACTCTCCAGCGGCTCGAGGAAGAGCAGCGCGAGTTCAAGGATTTCCTGACGCGGCTTCGTCACGCCAAGGACAAGGAAGAGTTCGACCAGTTCATGGCGCAGCACAAGAGCCGTCCGACGCCGACGAACGAGCCGCCGACGCAGGGCTGATCTGATCCTCAAAGCCTTCAGGCGCACGCCCCCAAAAGTCCTGATGGCCCCGAGCCGCCCGCCTGCGAACCCCGCAGGCGGGCGGTTTGGTTTTGGGGTAGAACCCAATCTGCGCCAGCCCCGACTAAAGCCCTGACGGTGGGCATTCCGCAAGCCGCGAACAAGGCGCGAACGTGGACGAGGCTGAACGCGAACGGATGAAGCGATGTGCCTTGGCGCTGGATCGCGTAGCGACCGTCTGCCAGAAGGGCAGCTTGGGCATGCTCATCTTGCTCGTATTCTTTCCCAACTGGCCGGCCGGTTTCACGCCGGGGCAGGTGTTCGTCAGTTTCGTGCTGTACCAACTCGCATCCCTCGTGCTGTACCATGCATCGCAGCGGATCATCCCGGAGGCGTTGCACGCATGAGCGTGTTCAGGGTTTCCATCTTCTTCATCCTCTATGTCCTGCCGGTGCTCATCGCGCTCGGCGGCTGGCTCTATGCGCTCGGCGTGCGCAGGCAAGGGCGGCGAGGCGCACAGTAAGCTGCCGCTATTTCGCGCGCGCTGCGAGCTCCTCGGCCGCGCCTTTCGCGGCGCCGGGGCCGGCGTGCACGTGGACCTCTTTCGCAACGATCCGCTCGCCGCATTCGGAGCAGACCAGCACCGGATCGAACATCTTGCCGCAGCTCTTGTGCTGGTGAAGCATGGGGCGGCCGCGCTCGTCCACCATGTGAGTGTCGCCCCAATGCACGATCGCCATCACCACGGGATAGAGATCCAGTCCCTTCTGGGTGAGGATATATTCGTAACGCGTCGGATTCTCCTGATAGGGCGAACGCCTGAGCACGCCGAACCGGACGAGCTTCTTCAGGCGATCGGCGAGGATGTGCCGGGTGACCCCGAGCCGGGACTGAAACTCCTCGAACCGGCGCACGCGCAGAAAGCAGTCGCGCAGGATCAGCAGGCTCCAGCGATCGCCGATCACGGCCACCGTCCTGGCGACCGAGCACTGTTCCTGCTCAAGCGAATCCCACCGCATCCGGTCCGACCCCGAAAAAAACTGAAATTCCAATGCGTTCGTCGTGACTACGATACAAAATTCCAAAATGGAATGAAAGCCCGTGACGAGGCGACCACTTGCCTACGTCTAGGCAAAAATGACGAATTGGTATAAAGTTCTATTTCAGAACTAGTAAGCAATGGACTGCGGGAGTAGCGACCTAGGCTCCAAGCATTTCGGGAGGATGCGATGAAGACGGCAATCGTGATCGGTGTGGGCCCGGACCGCGGGCTCGGCGCCCAGCTCTGCAGGCGGTTTGCTGCCGACGGGCTCAAAGTGATCGTAGCGGGCCGGACCTCGTCCACGCTCGAGGCCGTTGCGAACGCTATCGAAAAATCGGGAGGACAGGCCGTTCCCTTCGTCGCCGACGCCACCAAAGACAGCGACATCGCCGCGCTGTTCGACGCCGCCGGAAGCGACCTTGATCTCGCAATCTACAACGCCGGCAACAACACGCCCGGCAGGATCATCGAGATGGAAGCCGACTATTTCGAGAACGCCTGGCGTGTCGTCTGCCTCGGCGGCTTCCTGTTCGGCCGCGAGGCGATGCGTCGCATGGTGCCGAAGAAGACCGGCACGCTGCTATTCACCGGCGCCAGCGCCTCGCTGCGCGGGCGCTCCGGCTTTGGCGCTTTCAACTCTGCCAAGGCCGGCCTGCGCACGCTCGCCCAGGCGATGGCCAAGGAATATGCGCCCGACGGCATCCACGTCGCCCATGTCGTGGTCGACGGCGCGATCGCCGGCGACAAGATCATGAACCGCTTCCCCGATGCTGCGAGCCGGCAGGACAGCCTGATCAGCATCGAAGGCATCGTCGATGCGTTCGCCTTCCTCTACCGGCAGCCTGAACGGGCCTGGTCGTTCGAGCTCGACGTGCGGACGTCGAAGGAGAAGTGGTGAGGTCTTGTTCCTTGTCTCACCGATCAGGCGGCAGCCTTGTTCTTGATGGCTCCGACGATTGCGGTGAGGATCGCCCCGCCGGCGCCACCGGCGACGACTTGTGACACGACGCCACCAACGCTCAAGTTTCCAGATTCTGCTGCGGCCATGATCGACGGAAGCAGCAGCGTAATGACTTGGCCGAGCACTCCGCCGCCGACCAGACCCGAAATGACGTTTCCGGCCATTCCGAGATCAAATGTCGGCGAAGACTTGCCCGCGCCAATTCCACCAAGTGCGCCCGAGACGAGGTTGATCAGAATCTGTTCCATGCGGATCTCCCGTACGAGGTCGTCGGGCAGTTCGCCAGCCACTGCAGTCGTCTGACGAGCGGCCCACTCCCGCATCGTCAGGCGGCTTGTGGGCAAAGACAATAGAGTGTGTTGCCGATCGCCCGGTGAAATAAACCCTCGCGCGTGGCACAAGCTGCATAGGGGCGTTTTCAGCTCGGCACTGTCTGCCGAACGGCACTCTGGTAGGGTAGGCAAAGCGACTTGTCCGCCGTAGCTCAACGAGCGAAGGCGGAAGCGTGCCCACCTCGTCTGCTTCCGCAGAAGCGGTGGGCACGGCGCTTCGCGCCTGTGCCCACCCTACGAAGCTCTCAATACCCGGCGGCCAGTCCCGAGTTGCGGCGGGGATCGTTGGCGCCATAGTAGCGGTTGTTGCCGACCGGCTTGCCGTTCAGCGATGGCGCGCCGACGATGATGACCGCCAGATGGTTGGCCGGCTGCGGCGGGCCGAACTTGTGGCCCATGCCTTCCAGAATCTTGCGGGTGTCCGGCGACAGCGCATAGTCTTCGACATTGGTCAGGTCGGGCAGCCATTGCTGATGGATGCGCGGCATGTCGACGGCCTCCTGCGCATTCATGTCGTAGTCGATCGCGTTGATCATGGTCTGCAAGACAGCCGTGATGATGCGGCTGCCGCCGGGCGTGCCTACCACCATGACGGTCTTGCCGTCCTTGGTGACGATGGTCGGGCTCATCGAGGACAGCGGCCGCTTGCCGGGAGCAATGGAATTGGCCTCGCCCTGCACCAGGCCATAGAGGTTCGGCACGCCGACCTTGGCGGTGAAGTCGTCCATTTCATCGTTCAGCAGGACGCCGGTCTTGGCCGCCGTCACCTTGGCGCCGAACCAGTCGTTCAGCGTGTACGTCACCGAAACCGCGTTACCGTCCTTGTCCGCGATCGAATAGTGCGTGGTGTTGCTGCCCTCATGCGGCTCTACGCCCGGCTTGATGTCCTTGGAGATGCCAGCCTTGTTCGGATCGATCACGGCGCGGATCTTGGTCGCGTAATTCTTGTCGAGCAGACGATCGAGCGGGTTCTTCACGAAGTCCGGATCGCCGAGATAGCTGTTGCGGTCCACGTAAGCGTGGCGCATGGCCTCGATCTGGACGTGCACGGCCTGCGCGGAGTGATAGCCCAGCTCCCTCAGCGGATAGCCCTCCACGATATTCAGGATCTCGCAGATGATGACGCCGCCCGAGCTCGGTGGCGGCGCGGAGATCACGTGGTAGCCGCGATAGTCGCATTCGACGGGCGCGAGCTCGCGCGTCTTGTAGCCGTCGAGGTCGTCCTGCGTCAGCAGGCCTTTGCCGGCCTGGCTCGAGGCCACGATGGCGCTGCCGACCCAGCCCTTGTAGAAACCGTCGGTGCCTTTGCTGCTGATCTCGCGCAGGGTCTTGGCGAGCTCCGACTGCACCAGCTTTTCGCCCACCTGGAACGGCTGACCGTTGTTGAGGAAGATGGCGGCCGACGCAGGATCGTCCTGAAAATCCGCGGTGGAGGTAAGCAACAAGTCGATGTCGCCCTGGTCCAGCGCAAAGCCCTGCTCGGCGAGCTGGATCGCGGGGGCGAGCAGATCGGCGCGCTTCATGGTGCCGTACTTTTCGCGCGCATATTCCATGCCAGATACGGATCCCGGCACGCCAACGGCCAGGTGCCCCTTGGTCGAGATGCCCTTGACGACGTTGCCATCCTTGTCGAGATACATGTTGGCGGTCGCGCCCTTGGGCGCCGTCTCGCGGAAATCGAGGAAGGTCTTGCGGCCGTCGGCGAGCTCGATCGTCATGAAGCCGCCGCCGCCGAGATTACCGGCTGCCGGATAGACCACCGCCAATGCGTAGCCGACCGCGACTGCGGCATCGACGGCATTGCCGCCGCGCTTGAGCACATCCACGCCCACCTCTGTTGCCAGATGCTGCGCGGACACCACCATGCCGTTTTCCGCGGCGACCGGCGCGACCGATGCCGCACGCGCGGGGCCGAATGTTGTGAGGCTGACCGAGACGATCGCGGCGACGATCCACCGCACGCCTGTTGCTGGTTTCTGCACGGGACGCTCCCTGGGCTGGGCCGGTGAATCCCGGCACATGTTGTTGTCGCCAAGAGAGCTACAGTTTGGGGCTCTAGCAAGGCGGAGCGCGCGCACCACCGACCTCCAGATTCAACGAGCGATCCGGGAGCACGACGCCGCGAGGTTAGTTGGTCTCGCCCGGAAATTCGCTTGGCGTCACCCAAAAGTCGTAGCCGCAGAGGTCGAAGGGCCTGCGCCACTTGTCGATGTCGACCCCCGGCAGATGATAGTTTGCCTCGCCGGCCGCGATCGTAAAGCCCGATTTGGATTCGATCGCATCGAGCAGGCGCGACTCGAGCTCCTGCCATCGCTTGCCATAGACTCTCTCGTCGTTTTTGCCGTAGCCGAGATAGCTCTGGTAGAAATTGGCCGCCGAGTTTTCGGCCGGCGGAACGTATTCGCCGGCGAGATTGATGTTGTTCCTTCCGGCGACGAGCGTGAGGCGCGCCCTGCCATCCGTCTTCGATTGCGCCGGGTGCTTGATGAGCAGGGAGAATCCGCGGCCACACGCGAGCTCGAACACGATCTTGCCGTCCTCGACATAGGCGAGGATGTGCCCATCATTTCTCTCTTCGTGCTAGGTCCAGCGGCCGGCTTGCGCGGCCGGTGCCGCCGTAATGCATGCCACGACGATGGCGGCAACCAGTTGGGCGGTCCTCATCTCTCCCTCCCTCGGAGCAATGTTCAACACAACGCAAGCTCGGCGCATGACGCTGTTTGGTGCGCCGTGCCGGGCGAATGGTTCAGAGAAGGCGCGGGACTGTCATTGCGAAGCAATCCAAAGTGCATCGCCGGCAAAACTCTGAATTGCGTCGCGCAGCCGAGGCGCGCGCTGACAGGCTCAATCGCGCTGTGACTTCGGTGGCGCCGCGCACTCCGCTCTGCCCTCCCCCTTGCTGGCCCTTGCTGGGGAGGGCAGGGGAGGGGGAGCCCAGGGGAAGGCGTGTCCATCGTTGAGAAAACCTCGCGGAGGCAGTCCCCGTGGGGCACCCCCCTCCCTGGCGTCCCCGCAAGGGGGAAGGGAACCGACCTTGCTCTGGGCTGACTGCGCTCCCCGAAAGACAATGGCTCCATGCGGGCGGAATGCCGCGCCCATCCCTGCCAAGCCCCTGGCCTGCCTTCCTTTCCGGCAGCCAAATGCGCTCGCGCTAACCCCGCATTAACTATCGGCGGCGTCTGGTAGGGTCGGCAAGTCGCGCCCAATGGCTTAGTCGAGGCCCTTAGTTTTGACATCTTGGCAGGGAAAGCAGACGGCCGGCTTTGGACGGGCCGCTGCAATCCAAAAAGACAAGGCTTTGCGCAGGCTTGGCGACTGCGCGCGACCCGCGCGGCTTTGGGGAACCGGCAGCCATTTCGCTCCCGGAGGACATGGAACGATCGCCTTGAGAGGATACTGCTTATGAATCCGGCCGACGTCGCTCAGTCAGCCCTGCCGGTTGCTGCTTCCGCCGACGTGTCGCTGATTGCGCTGTTCTGGCAGGCTCACTGGATCGTGAAAGGGGTCATGCTGGGTCTGTTGTCCTGCTCGGTCTGGGTCTGGGCGATCGCGATCGACAAGATCTTCCTCTATGCGCGCACCCGCCGCTCGATGGACCGTTTCGAGCAGGCGTTCTGGTCCGGCGAGTCGATCGAAGAGCTCTATCGCACACTGTCGGCCAAGCCGACCCATTCGATGGCGGCCTGCTTCGTCGCGGCGATGCGTGAGTGGAAGCGCTCCTTCGAAAGCCACGCGCGCTCGGTCGCGGGCCTTCAGATGCGCATCGAGAAGGTGATGAACGTGTCGATCGCGCGCGAGATCGAGCGGCTGGAACGGCGCCTCCTGGTGCTCGCGACCGTCGGCTCCGCCGGCCCCTTCGTCGGCCTGTTCGGCACCGTCTGGGGCATCATGTCGAGCTTCCAGTCGATCGCGGCTTCGAAGAATACCTCTCTGGCGGTGGTGGCGCCCGGCATCGCCGAGGCGCTGTTTGCGACGGCAATCGGCCTTATCGCCGCCATTCCTGCCACTATTTTCTACAATAAGTTCACCTCCGAGGTGAACCGGCAGGCCCAGCGGCTCGAGGGCTTTGCAGATGAATTTTCAGCCATCCTGTCCCGTCAGATCGACGAGCGTGGGTGAGGGGCACTATAGTGAAGACCATCGTGGGCTCTAGATCATGGCGATGAACGTAGCCAGTTCGTCCGGTGGCGGCGGCCGCCGCAGCCGGCGCAAATCGGTCATGGCCGAGATCAACGTCACGCCGATGGTCGACGTGATGCTGGTGCTGCTCATCATCTTCATGGTCGCAGCGCCGCTGATGACGTCGAATATCGACATCGACCTGCCGGTCGCCAACGGCGGCAGGTCGATCTCCTCGAACGCGCCGCCCTTGACGCTATCGGTGAAGCGGACGACCGGCGGCTGCAATTCGAATGTGGAATTGTATCTCGGCGACAGCCCGATCTCGGCTGCGGATCTCCAGCCCAAGATCGAGGCGATCAAGGAGACGCGGTCCGACGCCGAACGGGTCGTCTATCTGCGCGGTGACAAGGACGTCTGCTACACCGACATGATGAAGCTGCTGGGGCAGGTGCGCGCCGCCGGCTTCAAGGCCAATATCGTGATTATCCCGGAGCAGGGATGAAGGTCAAAGTCGACAAGACTGTTGTTGCGTCGATTGTTCTCCACGTCCTCGTGATCGGCTGGGGGCTGATCTCCTTTAGCTCGCGCGCCCTCGAAGTGCCGGAAGAGTCCGTCATTCCGGTCGATATTTCATTGGATCAGCCGGCCAAGGCAACCGCCGGCGTGCAGACCGCCGAAAAGGACAAGCAGAAGCCCAAGGTCGACAAGGTTGCTCCGGAAGTGACGCCGCCCGAGGAGTTCCAGGGCAAGATCACGACCAAGAAGGAGCTGATCCAGACCAACACGACGCCTCCGCCGCCGCCGAAGGTGGTGGAGAAGCCCGTTGAGAAGAAGCCGGATCCGCCGAAGCCGGTTCAGGAAAGTAAGGCCAAGGAAGAGAGCAAGCCGGCCGACAAGAAGCCCGAGGAAAAGATCGATCCGATCGCCGACGCCTTGAACAAGCCGGAGAAGGAGAAGAAGCCGCCGCCGCCCAAGCAGCAGGAGGCCAAGCCCCAGCCGCCGAAGCCGAAGGACCGGCCGTTCAATCCGATGGACATCATGGCCAAGCTCGAGGACAAGCGCGATCCGACGCGGCACGAGATGACGGGCGCGACGCCGAATGCGACCAGTGCACTGGGAACGCAGAACGGCAAGGACACCGCGATCGTCGCGACGTGGAAGGGTGCGTTCGTCGCCGCCGTCAGGCGCTGCTTCAGATTCCCCTACAACGGGCAGGATGCGGATCAGTTCGAGGTCGATATCGACATCCAGATGCGTCCGGACGGCACGGTTGCCTCCTCGCCAACGATCGTCGCCGTGCGCGGACCGTCGCGCTCGGTCGGCACGGCGATGGCCGAGAGCGCAAAACGCGCGGTCGAGGAGTGCCAGGCCTATGCATTCCTGCCCAAGGCGCAATACGACACCTGGAAATACATTCCGATGACGTTCGGCCTCAAAGATATGCTGTAAGCGTGAAAAGACATAACTCAGATGAATAAGATGCGACTGCTTTCTCGACGTGGGTTCATCATCGCCGCAGGATCGACCGCCACCGTGCTGGCCGGCCGCTCCGCATTTGCGCAGGGGCGCCTCAAAGTCGACCCGACCGAATTCCAGCCGATTCCGATCGCGATCCCGAATTTCGTGGCAGGCTCGCCGTCTGACGGCGAGGTCGGCGCCGGCGTGACGCAGGTGATCACCAACAACCTGAAGCGCTCGGGCCTGTTCAATCCGATCGATCAGGCGGCTTATCTCGAGCGGATAACCAATATCGACGTCGCGCCGCAATTCCAGAGCTGGAAGCAGATCAATGCCCAGGCGCTGGTTACCGGCCGCATGACGCGCCAGCCGGACGGTCGGCTCAAGGCCGAATTCCGCCTGTGGGACGTCGTCTCGGGCCAGCAGCTCACCGGCCAGCAATATTTCACCTCGCCGGAATACTGGCGCCGCATCTCTCACATCATCTCCGACCAGATCTATCAGCGCCTCACCGGCGAGACGGGCTATTTCGACAGCCGCGTCGTCTTCGTGGACGAGAGCGGGCCGAAGGAGCGCCGCGTCAAGAAGCTCGCGATCATGGACCAGGACGGCGCAAATGTGCGCTATCTGACGCGCGGCTCGGACCTCGTGCTGACGCCGCGCTTCTCGCCGAACTCGCAAGAGATCACCTACATGGAGTTCGGCCAGGGCGATCCGAAGGTCTATCTCTACAACATCGAAACCGGTCAGCGCGAAATCGTCGGCAATTTCCCCGGCATGACCTTTGCGCCGCGGTTCTCGCCGGACGGCCAGCGCGTCATCATGAGCCTCCAGCAGGGCGGCAACTCCAACCTGTTCGTGATGGATCTGCGCTCGCGCTCGACCACGCGCCTCACCGACACGCCGGCGATCGATACTTCTCCTTCGTACTCACCTGATGGCACCCGCATCTGCTTCGAGTCCGATCGCGGCGGCAGGCCGCAGATCTATGTGATGCCTGCGGGCGGCGGCCAGGCGCAGCGCATCTCCTTCTCGAAGGACGACACCAATGCCAGCTATTCGACGCCGGTGTGGTCGCCGCGCGGCGACTACATCGCGTTCACCCGGCAGGGCGGCGGACAGTTCTCGATCGGCATCATCAAGCCCGATGGCAGTGGCGAGCGCCTTCTCACCTCGGGCTTCCACAACGAGGGACCGACGTTCGCGCCGAATGGCCGCGTCGTGATGTTCTTCCGCGATCCCGGCGGCAATGGTGGGCCGTCGCTGTTCAGCGTCGACATCTCGGGGCGCAACGAGCAGCGCGTGCCGACACCGGGCTACGCATCCGACCCCGCCTGGTCGCCGTTGCTGTCCTCAACGTCAGGCCAGTAAATCGCCGGCAGCGCGCGTGTTCGCGCGCTCCTTTTCTCGCGGAAAATCTGCGAGCTTTGCTTTTCCGGCAAACATTCGTTCATCCTGAGCTGGGTAAAATTTTCCTAGTCAGTTGATTTGTCATATGAATTTTGATCGCACGCGTTGCAAAACAACGCGAACTTAACGATGTTCCCTCAGAAAGACTTCATACCGGCTGGGTAAAAGTACGCAGCAAACAGGGCGCGTACCACCGAAATGCAGCTCGCATCCGAGAGTGCAAAGACCGATCAGGAAGCCTCCCCGACGATTCGCGCGGCGTTGATCGATTCGCTGTTCCAAGACCCTGGCCCATTGTTCGCCGGCGCGCTTTGCGCTGCAGTTGCTGCACTGATGACGGCGTTGAAGACCGGGAACGTGTGGCTGTGGCCGTGCGTGGGGCTTTTGATACTAAGCGGCGCCGGCCGCGCCATTGATGTTGGCCAATTTCAAAATCAACGATCGAAGCTGTCGCCGAAGGATGTGATCGGGTGGGAAATTCGCTACCAGATCGGTGCGATGGCGTATGCTGCTGCGCTTGGGTTGTGGTGCATCATTGCATTGATCGGCAGCGACGACGCGGTGGCACATATGATCGCCACTTCGGTCACACTTTGCTACATGGCCGCCGGTGGTGCTCGTACCTATGGTCGTCCTTGGATCTTTCACATCCAAGTGCTGCTGGCGTGTGGCCCGCTCACGCTCGGATTGGCCTTGCAAGGCGGTCCATATTACATCGTGATGGCGTTCCTGAACGTACTGTTCTTCTTCGCCCTCAAGCAGCTTTCCACCAGTCTGCAGGCGATGTTCGTGCGCGCCTTGCTGGCCCGCGAGCGAGAGGCATCGCTTGCGAGCCAGTTCGATACCGCGCTGAACAATATGCCTCACGGATTATGCATGTTCCGCGCCGACGGCGTGCTGGCGGTGATGAATCGTCGCTTCGCCGATCTGATGGAGCTGTCGGACGATGTGGTCAAGCGCTGCGCTAGCGCCGCCAACATCATTTCCGCATGCGTTGCGTCAGGCGCGATCTCGGCGGAGAGCGGCAATCTGATCCTGTGCGAGATCGAGGACGCGAGGATCCGCGAAATCACCACCACCGACCCCGATCTGCAGCGCGGGCGGACCCTGTCCTGGACGTTCCAGCCGATGGCCGACGGCGGCACGGTCATGCTGATCGAGGACATCACCGAGCGCAAGAACGCCGAAGCCCGGATCAGCCATCTCGCCCGCTATGACGAGCTGACGACACTGCCCAACCGCGTCAATTTCCGCGACGAGATCGAGCGTCTTCTCGCGATTTCGCAGCATTCCGAGCGCCTTTCGGCGCTGCTGTTCGTCGATCTCGACCAGTTCAAGCAGGTCAACGACACGCTTGGCCACCCCTGCGGCGACCAGCTCCTGTGCGCGGTGGCGAACCGCCTGCGCGAGATGCTGCGCCCCGAAGATTTCGTCGCCCGCTTCGGCGGCGATGAGTTCGTCGTGTTCCAGCAGAACCTCAATTCGCCCGAGGATGCCGCGGCGCTTGCCCGCCGCATCGTCGAGCGGCTCAGCGAGCGCTACCGCATCGACAATCATCTGGTCGAGATCGGCGCCAGTGTCGGCATCGCACTGACCTCGCCCGAGGGCCCCAGCGCCGATACGCTTTTGAAGAATGCCGACATGGCGCTCTACCGCGCCAAGGCCGATGGCCGCGGCACCTTCTGCTTCTTCCGCGACGAGATGGCGGCAACCGTCGAGGCCCGCCGCATCCTCGAGCTCGATCTGCGCAAGGCGCTGGCCAACGAGGAGTTCGAGCTGTTCTACCAGCCGCTGGTCAATCTGAAGTCCGGCAAGATCACCACCTGCGAGGCGCTGCTGCGCTGGAACCATCCGGTGCGTGGCACCGTCTCACCGGTCGACATCATTCCGGTCGCCGAGGATATGGGACTGATCGTGGATCTCGGCCGCTGGATCCTGCGCCGTGCCTGCATGGAATGCATGAAGTGGCCGGAAGCGGTCAGCGTCGCCGTCAACTTCTCGCCGCAGCAATTCCACCAGCGCGATGTGCTCAGCGAGATCCGCTATGCGCTCGAGGTCTCAGGGCTCCCGGCCCATCGCCTCGAGATCGAGATCACCGAGTCCTCCTTGCTGCGCAATACGCAGCTCACGCATGACATCCTGTCGCAGTTGCACGCGCTCGGGGTCAGCATCTCGCTCGATGATTTCGGCACCGGCTATTCGAGCCTCAGCTACCTGCATAACTTCCCGATGCAGAAGGTGAAGATCGACCGCTCCTTCCTCGAAGGCATCGACACCGACCGGCCGCTGACGCTGCTGCGCGGCGTGGCGCGACTGTCCGCCGACCTCGGCATGTCAGTGGTGGTCGAGGGCATCGAGACCAACGAGCAGCTCGAACTGATCAGCGCCGACGGCACCATCACTGAGGGCCAGGGGTATCTGTTCAGCCGCCCTGTCCCAGCCGTGCGGATGCGCCAGCTGCTGAATGCCTCCCATGGCCGGCGCGGCGAGGATCATCTCCAGGTTGTCGGCTCGCGCTCCTTCGCTTGATACCTTTCTCTCCTCGCTAAAATGTCGATCGAGGCACGAATCCGTAATTCTACGGGGTTAACCCTAAAATAGTGATTGTTTTGCTTAATCATTAAGGAGCTGTTAATAAATTGCCGCACGCGCCAAAGTTGTTGACGTTTAGGAGTATCGTATGGAGTCTGCCGCCGCCCAGCCCGTGGTCCCGGCGCGGACGTGGGATCCGATGGAGAATGTCGACTATCGGCTCGTGGAAACGCCGGAGGAGTGGGAAGAGGTCAATAGTCTCCGCTATCGGGCCTATCTGCGCGAAGGCGCCATCCTTCCGTCCGAGTCGGAGCGGGTTACTGACCGTTACGACGATCTGCCCAACAGTTTTACGTTCGCGGTCTACATTCGAGGAGAGCTGTACAGCTCGATCAGGATCAGTGTCCTGACCTCAAAGTGGCGCGATTCGCTCTCGTCGGAGATGTTCAGCGATCTGCTTCATCCTGAACTCGATCGGGGCAAGATTATCATCGACCCGACCCGCTTCGTGGCGGACCCTGAAAAGGTGAAGAAATTCCCGGAACTGCCGTATGTCACGGTGCGCCTTGGCTACATCGCCTGCGGTCATTTCAATGCGGATATCGGGCTTGCCAATGTTCGCGCTGAACACCGCGCGTTCTACCGGCGGGTCTTCCTGCAAGAGCCTTGGGGGCAGCCGCGGCTGTATCCCGGATTGATTAAGCCGGTCGGACTTATGGCGGCCCATTATCCGAGCATCCGAGAAAGGGTGTTCCATCGATTCCCCTTCATGCGATCCAGCGCCTTCGAGCGCCGAATGCTGTTTCAGCGCCGATCTGGAAGCAAACTTCCCCAGTTAGACGAGACCAAGAGCGCAGAGCTCGTGTCGCTTCAGGCGATGTCCTTGGGGTCCAAGTAGGCCATTCCAGGAGGTGTTCCTCAGTCGAGGCCCGGCCCAGGTTTCCACGTCCGCAGCTTCTTTCCGATCTGAAGTGGCTTGCCTTCACCATCACGCCACATTTACAACCCATTAACCATCGCGGTTGCTTTTCGCCGATCGGGGGCATTTGACCGGCCGTAGCAACGTCCCATCAAGGTTGACGGAACGTTCGCTTAACCAACCCCCTGTAGACCGGACGGCAGTGGACTAACGTGAGCGTGGAGGCTCCGGAATGAAACATCCTATGCGTATCCTCCAGGGATTGAAGCTGGTCGCGGTGCTTGCCGTCGCGCTGTCGATGGGCGCCTGCGCCAACAAGAACCTTGCTTCGGATGCGATGGCCAACGCTGCTACGCCGGGCAGCCAGCAGGATTTCGTCGTGAACGTGGGCGACCGCGTGTTCTTCGAGAGCGATCAGACCGATCTGACGCCGCAGGCGATCGTCACGCTGGAGAAGCAGGCGCAGTGGCTCCAGAGCTATCCGCGCTACTCCTTCACCATCGAAGGTCATGCGGATGAACGCGGAACCCGCGAATACAATATCGCGCTCGGCGCGCGCCGTGCCCAGTCGGTACGCTCGTTCCTGGCTTCGCGCGGCATCGACCCGAACCGCATGCGCACCATCTCGTACGGCAAGGAGCGGCCGGTCGCCGTCTGCAACGACATCTCCTGCTGGTCGCAGAACCGTCGTGCCGTCACCGTGCTGAACGCGAGCTCCTGAGCGAGGCGTCGTTCCGTCAAGGAAAACTGACCAAGGAAACCTGATTTGCCGGCGCCCCCTTGGGCGCCGGTTTCGTTTCACGGACCAAGTCATAGAAAGCCCTTGGTACCAGTCACATTTTTGGCGTACTCCCACTCTCAATGTTTCGCGCGGCGAGTTGTCCGCCGCGTGCCACGTCGCTTTCGTCGTCAGGGCAAGATGTCATCCAGATTCCAGGCTTTTACCGGCACCGTGGCGATCGCCGCGCTGCTTTCGCTGTGCTCGCCCGCCTTCGCGCAGTCGGACGATGCCGACCCGGAGATGCGGATCGAGCGGCTTGAGAACCAGCTGCGCCAGCTCACTGGCCAGAACGAAGAGCTGCAGTACCGCAACCGCCAGCTCGAGGAGCGCCTCCGGCAGCTCGAAGGTGGCGCGCAAGGAGCCCCCGGACAGGGGCCGGCACAGCCTAATGTCGCGGCTGCCCCGCCCATGCAGCCCGCGCCGGGTTATCGGCAACAGCAGCAGCCGGTGCAGCAGCCAGCCTATGAGCCGCAGGTCGCTGCGCCCGCACCGATCGTGCAGGAGCAGCCGGCGCCGGGAGCGCCCGGCACCCGCCGGCGTGGCGATGCGTTCGATCCGAATCAAAATCCCAATGCCCCCGGTGCGCCGCGCGCGCTCGGCGGCGGTCAGCAGCCGATGGCGGCGGGAGCACCGGTCGGCGCGCCCGGCGGCCGCGGCGCCGGCGAGCCGCTCGACCTTGGCAACACCGGCGGACGCTATCCGCAAGCGGCAGCGCCGGCCGCGCAGCCCGGCTATCCGGCGGCGCAGCCAGGTTATCCGGCGCCGGCCGCAGGCGGCGGTCTGGCGACCCAGCCGCCCTCGCAATCGCCGCGCGACGAGTTCGACCTCGGTATCGGCTACATGCAGCGCAAGGACTATGCGCTGGCCGAGCAGACCATGAAGACCTTTACGCAGAAATATCCGAGCGATCCCCTGCTCGGCGACGCCCAGTACTGGCTCGGCGAGAGCTACTTCCAGCGTCAGCAATATCGTGATGCCGCAGAGGCCTTCCTCGCCGTCACCACGAAATATGACAAGTCCGCAAAAGCTCCGGACTCCCTGCTGCGGCTCGGCCAATCGCTGGCCGCGCTGAAGGAGAAGGAAGCCGCCTGCGCCGCTTTCGGCGAGGTCGGCCGCAAATTCCCGCGCGCCTCAGCCGGCGTCAAGGCCGCCGTCGATCGCGAGCAGAAGCGGGTGAAGTGCTAGCCGCTTTGCCTCATTGGAGCGTTTTCCAGCGAAGTGGACACCGGTTCGCGTGAAGAGCCACGTTCCGATTCAATCGGAAAGGAAACGGCTCTAGAGCGCTGACAATGCGGATGGCGCTGCGCTAAATAGGCGCGCCATCCTGCGGGCAGCGTCATGTCAGACGACGACAATTCTCCGATCTCGGCGCGCGAGGCGAAGCTGCTCTTCGCCGACTTAAGACGCGCGCCGGCGCTCGTGCTTGCGGTTTCGGGCGGGCCGGATTCCGTCGCGCTGATGTGGCTTGCCGCGCGCTGGCGCAAGACTCTCGCGAGAGGCCCACGGCTGATCGCAGTCACTGTCGATCATGGCCTCCGGCCGCAAGCGGCGCGCGAGGCGCGCGACGTCAAGCGTCTGGCGCGTTCGCTCGATCTGCCGCATCGGACGATGCGCTGGAGCGGGGCCAAGCCGAAGACCGGCCTGCCCGCCGCAGCGCGGGACGCGCGCTACCGACTGCTGATGCAGGCCGCGCGCGCGGCCGGCGCGACCCATGTGCTCACCGCGCATACCCGTGACGACCAGGCCGAGACTTTGCTGATGCGATTGTTGCGCGGCAGCGGCATCGCCGGTCTGTCCGCGATGGCGCCCGTCACGGAGCGGGACGGGATCGCGCTGGCGCGTCCGCTGCTCGATGTGCCGAAGGCGCAGCTGATCGCGACCTTGAAGCGCGCTAATATCGCTTTCGCTGACGATCCGACCAACCGCGACACCGCCTTCACGCGCCCGCGGCTGCGGGCGCTTTTGCCGCAGCTTGCTGCCGAAGGCGGCAGCGCGCGCAATCTGGCGCGGCTCGCGGCGCGGCTCGCCCGTGCCAATGCCGCAGTCGACGTGCTGGCTGACGGCGCCGAGCGCTTTCTCGCTCTGAGGGATCGCGATCGCCCGCCGCCCGATGCGCCCGCGCGAAGCTTCGAAGTCTCGGCCTTCGCGACACTACCCGAGGAGGTGCGTTTGCGGCTCCTGATGCGGGCGATCGACGCTGTCGGGCACGAGGGGCCGGCGGAACTTGGCAAGGTCGAGTCCCTTTTGGCGGTCCTCGACCGCGGTATTGCCGACGGCATGGGCGGTCGCGCCGTCGGAGCCAGTCGGCCGCACGTCAAACAGACGCTCGCCGGGGCCCTCATCAGCCTGTCCCGGGGGCGCATCCTGATCGAGCCGGCGCCGGCCCGGCGTGTCAGGGCCGGATCATGACACCGGCTCGCTCGCCCTTGCCCCTCAGGACACCTTAACCAGGCTTAACCAGGCCGGAAAAACCCAGCCTGCCCCGCCATTATTTCCGCGGGAATCGGGCTAAGATGGGATAAATAGTCCCATCTCGTTCCCTTGGCAGCGACCGGGGCGGCACCTAAATTGTATGCGTCTAACCGAGAGGATTCCTTGGGGATTTTCTCTAGCTTGCCCAAGGAATAGGGCCGCGATCCGCGCGACCACGAAGGAAGATCGATGAACGCCAATCTGCGCAATTTCGCCCTCTGGGTCATCATTGTCTTGCTGCTATTGGCGTTGTTCACGCTCTTCCAGAATCCCGGCCAGCGCGCCTCCTCCCAGGACATCGCCTTCTCGCAGCTCCTGAGCGAGGTCGATCGGGGCAATGTGCGCGACGTTGTGATCCAGGGACCGGAGATTCACGGGACGTTCACCAACGGCTCGAGCTTCCAGACCTATGCCCCCAACGACCCGACGCTGGTGAAGCGCCTCTACGACAGCAAGGTCCAGATCACCGCGAAGGCGCCCGGCGACAACGTGCCGTGGTTCGTCTCGCTGCTGGTCTCCTGGCTGCCCTTCATCGCGCTGATCGGCGTGTGGATCTTCCTGTCGCGGCAGATGCAGGGCGGCGCCGGCAAGGCGATGGGCTTTGGTAAGTCGCGCGCCAAGATGCTGACCGAGGCGCATGGCCGCGTCACCTTCGAGGACGTCGCCGGCGTCGACGAGGCCAAGCAGGACCTCCAGGAGATCGTCGAATTCCTGCGCGATCCCGGCAAATTCCAGCGTCTCGGCGGCCGTATTCCGCGCGGCGTGCTGCTGGTCGGCCCGCCCGGCACCGGCAAGACGCTGATCGCGCGCGCGGTCGCGGGCGAAGCCAACGTGCCATTCTTCACCATTTCCGGTTCCGACTTCGTCGAGATGTTCGTCGGCGTCGGTGCCTCGCGCGTGCGCGACATGTTCGAGCAGGCCAAGAAGAACGCGCCCTGCATCATCTTCATCGACGAAATCGATGCCGTCGGTCGTCACCGTGGCGCCGGCCTCGGCGGCGGCAATGACGAGCGCGAACAGACGCTGAACCAGTTGCTGGTCGAGATGGACGGCTTCGAGGCGAACGAGGGCGTGATCCTGATCGCCGCGACCAACCGTCCCGACGTGCTCGATCCCGCGCTGCTGCGTCCGGGCCGCTTCGACCGCCAGGTCGTGGTGCCCAATCCGGATGTCGTCGGCCGCGAGCAGATTTTGAAGGTTCACGTCCGCAAGGTGCCGCTCGCGCCGGATATCAACCTCAAGACCATCGCGCGCGGCACGCCCGGCTTCTCCGGCGCCGACCTGATGAATCTCGTCAACGAGGCTGCCTTGACTGCCGCCCGCCGCAACAAGCGGATGGTGACCCAGGCAGAATTCGAGGAAGCCAAGGACAAGGTGATGATGGGCGCCGAGCGCAAGTCGCTCGTCATGACCGAGGAAGAGAAGCTGCTGACGGCCTATCACGAGGGCGGCCACGCCATCGTCGGCCTCAATGTCCCGGCGACCGATCCGATCCACAAGGCGACCATCATTCCGCGCGGCCGCGCGCTCGGCATGGTCATGCAGCTCCCCGAACGCGACAAGCTGTCGATGTCGCTGGAGCAGATGACCTCGCGCCTCGCCATCATGATGGGCGGCCGCGTCGCCGAAGAGCTGATCTTCGGCCGCGAGAAGGTGACCTCGGGTGCCGCCTCCGACATCGAGCAGGCCACGCGCCTTGCCCGCATGATGGTGACGCGCTGGGGCCTGTCGGAAGAACTCGGCACGGTCTCCTACGGCGAGAACCAGGACGAGGTATTTTTGGGCATGTCGGTGTCGCGGACGCAGAATGCTTCCGAGGCGACCGTCCAGAAGATCGACTCCGAGATCAAGCGCCTGGTCGAGGAGGGCTACAAGGAGGCGACCCGCATTCTCACCGAGAAGCATGCCGACCTCGAAGCGCTGGCCAAGGGCCTGCTCGAGTTCGAGACGCTGACGGGGGATGAGATCGTCGATCTCCTCAAGGGCAAGAAGCCGAACCGCGAGTCCGTGCTCGAGCCGAGCACGCCGCGCGCTTCCGCGGTGCCGCCGGCCGGCAAGTCGCGCCCGCGGCCCGATCCGGATCCCGGCCTGGAGCCGCAGCCGCAGGCGTAATCGCAAGCGGCCGATCGAATTGAAAAACGCGGCGGCAACGCCGCGTTTTTTGTTGGCGATGGTGGTCTGCGACGCGGGCAACTCGGCACCCCGTCATTGCGAGCCACCCGGGCCGCACGAAGCGCGGCCCGGGTGGCTCGCAATTGTCGGTGTTGGTGCAGCTGTGCTCGAAACTCAGGTCTCGTGCCCCGGACGCAGCGCAGCGCCCCTTCGGCGGTGCGCTGCAGAGCCGGGGCCTATGCAGCGGCGGTTTGCGCGGCCTTCTGGGTCCCGGCTCTGCGCCGCAACGCCAAGAGCGTTGCGGCGCGTCCGGGACACGAGAGCGAGGAAGTTCGTCACTCACACTCGGTCATTGCGAGCCAACCGAGCAGGTGTGGGCGGGCAAAGGCGCGCACGCGCCGTGCCAATCATCTCTCGGTAACAGCGACAGAAGTGGTTGGCACGCTCGCGCTTTGCCCACGCTACAACTGAGGTTCGCAGAAGGACTGTCGATGTCTGCTCGGTGCCAACAGCAAACTAAGCGTCGGCCGGCGAGGGACGATGCTTCAGCCAATAGTCGATCTGCCACCCCTCGTAGCCAAGCAATTCGCCAAAGCGCCGTTCGCGGTTGTCGGCCCAAGCTCCGGGTTCGTTCAGGAGCGTAAGCATGGCATCAATCCGCCACTCGTGGCCCGGTAAGGCGTAGAACAGCATCCGATATTCCAGCTGTGGCAGGTCAGGGCATGCTCCAATCGCTTCGCGTCTTATCAGGTGGCCAACGGCAACATGCCTGTCGAACATCCGCCAATATCGAATACAGATGTCTGGCTCACGACCGACGAACTCCATGAAATATGCGAGGGGCTTGACGCCCCTCAGCATTAGGCCGAGTTCTCTATTGGTGTGAACCAAATAGGGCAGCTGACGAAGCCATTCGGAAGGCATGTTGGGCATGTTGACCGCACAACGTTGATTTCTGCCAAGGGGCAAACGGCGAAACGACCGGAGCGTCCACCTAAGTCTGCATCACCTTTAGAAGCGGCATCTCATTTAAAGTACAAGCCCTACAGTTCCATCCTCAATTCGATGACGTCGCAGCCCCGCCGTCCGCATCGTCCCGCACGTGGATCACCGCGATGTCGTCGGCATAGATCCGTTTCCAACCCTTGAGGTGATCGAGGATCTGCGGGCCCGGGGCATCGGCAACCAGCAGCGTCGCGTCGATCTTATATTCGTCGAGCAGGCGCGGCAGAATCTCGGGCTGCTTCCCTTCGGTCGCCTTGAAGAAGTCCATGACGAATTTCTCGCCATAGAGCTCGGCGCGGCCGTCGACGAAGACCGGGACATCGCGCGAGATCAGATAGCCTCCGAACTGGTAGGCGTTGAAGATGCGCTGCACCTTGCGTTGTTCGAGCACGTCGACCGCGGCGACGGGCGTCTGAAACATCGTGAACGCGAAGCGGTGATGTCCCATATAGATCACCGTCGAGGTCCAGCCAGCTGCCACGATCATCAGCGCGCCCGTCACGGTGACGTAGCGAGCCGGCCAGATTTCGTCATTGCCCGAGTCCGGTGCGGGGCGCGGTGACAATTGCCCGAGCGGCTTTGCCAGCACGAGCGGCACCAGGAACGCAAATGCCTCGATGCTCCTGACATGCGTCAGCGCGCTCCAGGTCAGGAACAGGATCAGGAAAATTCGCGGCGCCGACAGCACGAGGCCGCGATAGAAGCCGATGGCGATAAGGCCGAGCAGCGCGCCTTCGAACGCCGAGAACGAGGCGAAATTCGCCGGCATCCACTCGAAGATCACCGTCAGCAGTTCGCCGAGGTTGAGGATGTTGGTCGCGCCCCATAGCGTCCTCCAGCCATACGGCGTGGCGCAGCTTGCGATCAGCGCGGCGATGCCGAACAGCACCCAGCGCAGGAATAGCTGGATCCGTCGTCCTTTCTCGGCGTGCTCGACCGCCTCGAGCGCGATCGGGCCGATCAACGCCAGGCCCAGCACGAAGCCGCCATGCAGGTTCGCCCACAACACCATCAACGGCAGCCAGAGCCATGACGGCGCGCTCCGGCGATCGGCGGCCGCCATCAACACGCCGGCCCACAGCACCATGACGGGCAGCGCCAGGATGTGCGGACGCGCCAGAAGGTGATGCAGCGACAAGACCAGCGCCAGCATCGCAAACAGCACCGAGCGCGGAAGCTCGAGATGCGCGTCGAGCAGATAGACGAAGATTGTGACAGTGAGCGCGATCCCGACCGTCGTGAGGATCACCGGTCCCGCCCAGCCCCATTGCGCATAGGAGCTCGCGAACGCTACTTGCGACAGCCATGAGGTGGAGATCCAGGGCTGGCCCGACCGCGTGAAGGAATAGATGTCCGTATAGGGCAGCGCGCGATGATCGAGAATCCATTGCCCGATCTTGATCTGCCAGAACGAGTCGGAATCTTGGAGCAGCGTGTCGCCGATAAAGAGGAAGCAAAGATAGGCGCCCGCGCCGACGCAGAGCGGCACCAGGACTCGCGCGCGGCTCTGCATGGCCATGCTGTAGGTAGAGGAGAGGGACATTCCGCCTCGTCGTTTCTGCCGGACGTTGATCCTGCCGGCTTCCAAAGCATGATCCGGAAAAGTGTGAAGCGGTTTTCCCTCGCGACAAACGCGGAACGCGTTTGCGCGGAGATCATGCTCAAACAAGAACCTAAAGCGCGATGACGCTTCATCGCGCTTTAGCGGGCGGCATTGGACCATGACGGTCATAACTTCGAGTAAACCGGCACAGATGCGGCGGGTATGTTTCCGGACGATTTAACCGATTGTTTTCAATTTCGATTTACCATCGCGGAATACACGCAAACCGCTGCATGTTTCCGCGGACGAATTAACTGCGGTGCAATTCTTTGTCGCTACGGTCTGTTCCATGGTCGCGCGGCGCTGGGAAGCCGGTCAGACCAGACTAGTTGTAGCCTTTGTGTACACTTTGGAGCACTCTATGAAGAACCTCGTTGCGCGCTTTGTGAAGGATGAATCCGGCGCCACCGCTATTGAATACGGTCTGATCGCCGCCGGCATCGCGCTGGCCATCATCACCGTGGTCAATAACCTCGGCACCTCGCTGAACTCCAAGTTCGGCTCGATCTCGTCCAGCCTGAAGTAAGTTCGGACGATCGACGTGAATTCGAAGAGCCCCGGGATTCCGGGGCTCTTTCATTTCAGCCGCTGCGCGCGATTTTCTTGAGGGGAATGCAGCATGGCCGAACTCGCCTTGAGCCCGCCGTCAGGCCTGCGGCCAGGCTCGGCGCCGTCCGTGCTGTTCAACGTCTGCCTCGTGCTGCTCGTCCTCACGCTGCTGCATTTCCCGCTCGCCTATATTTCGCATTCCTGGATCTACGACGCGAACGGGCTGGGTAACCCCACCGATTTCGTGAACGTGTGGGCCGCCGGCAGGCTGGCACTCGACGGCCACGCGATACAGGCGTGGGACTGGCAGGTGCAGAAGCAGGTCGAGGTCGCCGTGTTGGGTCAGGATTTTGCCGGCTATTTCGCCTGGCACTATCCGCCGCCGTTCCTGTTCGTCGCCGCCTTCCTCGCGCAATTTCCCTATGCCGTGGCTTTCGCGGGCTGGGCCTTCGCCAGCATGCTGCCCTATGTCGCGCTGGTGCGCGCGATCGTCGGGCGCAGCTTCGGTGTCATGCTTGCGATCGCGTTTCCGGCGACCTTCGACAATCTCGCGATCGGGCAGAACGGTTTTCTGACCGCCAGCCTGATCGGTGGCACGCTGTATCTATTGCCGCGCCATAAGGTGCTTGCTGGAATCTGTCTGGGCCTTCTCACCTACAAGCCGCAATACGGAATCTTGTTTCCGCTCGTCCTTGTCGCAAGCGGTGAATGGAAAGTCTTCGTCTCGGCGGCCATCACTGCCGTGTCCATTGCGCTCGCGTCGATGCTTGTCTTTGGCGTCGAGAGTTGGGTTGCCTTCTTCCATTGGATGCCGATGATCTCGAAGGCGGTTCTCTCCGAAGGTTCGGAATCCTGGCTGAGGCTCCAGAGCGTGTTCGCGATGGTGCGCTGTCTCGGCGGCAACGAGACGCTTGGCTGGGTGCTGCAGGCGGTGGTGGCTGCTGCTGTCGCGATCGGGCTCGTGCTGATTTGGCGCAGCAAGGTGCCTTATGCGCTGAAGGCGGCTGCGCTTGCGACCGGCACGCTGCTGTGCTCGCCCTACACGTACATGTATGATTTCGCGGTGCTGGCCATTCCCGTCGCCTGGCTTGTGCGCGCCGGATATGATGATGGCTTCCGTGCTTACGAGCCCCCTGCGCTCGGCCTCGTGCTTGCGCTGCTTGCGAGCTTTCCGTTTCTGAAAATCCCGGTCGGGCTTGCGGCGACGTTGATCGTTGCCGCACTCATCGTCGCCCGTGCGGTCGCCGATTGGCGTGACCTGCCGGCGTCCCCGCCGGGCCATGCCTCGTCTCTTGCCTCGTCCCTTGCCTCTTCGTGAGTTGGCAGGTCAGCTCGCACATTTGAGGTCTTGTCATCCGCTCTGAATAGTTGTTCAGTTCTTGCGGGGCGATTTGCAGCGAAAACAGTGAAGAAGCGTTCGGCCGAAACGGGCGGCCAGGCGCGTGGGACAGGAAGCGCGCCATGGTTTACCGGCGGACCCATCAAGTGGTGAAACGCCTCGCCGCCCGGCGCAGCGCCATTCTGGCCGCGGCGCGGGAGGCGGCAGCGGAAGGCGGCATGGTGGCGGTGCAGATCGCTCCGGTCGCGATCAGGGCCAACGTCGCGGCGGGAACGGTCTACCGCTATTTCCCCTCAAAAGCCGACTTGATCTCCGAGCTGATCGCCGAAGTGTCGCGCGACGAGCTTGCCGCGATTCGCCGGGCGGCCGACGCCGCGCCCGGTCCGTCCTCGGCGCTGGCGGCCGCCGTCACCACGGTTGCGGTGCACACGCTTTCCCAGCGCAAGCTCGCCTGGGGCATTCTGGCCGAGCCCGTCGACGTCGATGTCAGCGCCTCCAGGCTTGCGAGCCGGCGCGAGATCGCGGGCGAAATCGCCTCCCGGATCGACGCCGCCGTGCGTGCCGGTCATCTGCCGGCGCAGGACACCGCGCTAGCCGCAACGGCGCTGCTCGGCGCGCTGCACGAGGCGCTGGTCGGGCCGCTCGCGCCCGACAATCTGGAGGATCCGGTCAAGCTGCGCGATGCCGTGCAGACGGTCACGCTGCTGGCGCTGCGTGCCGTTGGCGTCATGGATGCCCGCGCCCGTGGCCTCGTGGTGCAGCAGACGGTGTTGCCGGCGAAGGCGCTGGTGGGCGCTTGAGTGGAAGTTGTCATTCCGGGGCGCGCGTAGAGCGCCAACCGGAATCTCGCGTCACAATCTCCGGTTCCGGGTTCGCCCGCGCTTTGCGCGGACGCCCCGGAAAGACGGGATGTTACATATTCGCGTCGCCCTCGGGGCCGACGGAGGCGATCCGCACCATGTTGGTGGTGCCGGGGATGCCGAGCGGCACGCCGGCGACGATGATCACGCGCTGGCCGGCGCGGACAAAGCCATCGCGAAACGCGATCTGGCCGGCGCGGCTGACCATGTCGTCCTGGTCGCGCGCGTCTTCCGCCACCACGCAATGCACGCCCCAGACCACCGCGAGCTTGCGTCCCGTGGTGATGTTCGGCGTGATCGCCACGATCGGCGGCTTCGGCCGCTCGCGCGCCACCCGGATCGCGGTCGAGCCGGAGCTGGTCCAGCAGATCAGTGCCGGCAGGTCGAGCGTCTCGGCCATCACGCGCGCGGCGTCGGCGATCGCATCGCCTGCGGTCGCTTCCGGGTCCGGCCGCTGGGCGGTGAGCACGGAGCGATAGGTCGGGTCGCGCTCGACCTCCTCGCCGATGCGGTTCATGGTCGAAACCGCCTCGACCGGGAACTTGCCGGCAGCCGATTCGGCCGACAGCATGATGGCGTCGGCGCCTTCATAGACGGCAGTCGCGACGTCAGAGACTTCGGCGCGGGTCGGCACCGGCGACTGGATCATGGATTCCAGCATCTGGGTGGCGATCACCACCGGCTTGCCGGCGCCGCGCGCCATCCGCGTCATCTGCTTCTGCAGGCTCGGCACGCGCTCCAGCGGCAGCTCGACGCCGAGATCGCCGCGCGCCACCATCAGCGCGTCGGAGGCCTCGATGATGTCGGCGAGGCGGTCGATCGCCTGCGGCTTCTCGATCTTGGCCATCACCGCGGCACGGCCGCGGATCATCTTCTTGGCTTCAAGCACGTCATCGGCGCGCTGTACGAAGGACAGCGCGATCCAGTCGATGCCGGTGGTCACCGCAGCCTCGAGGTCGGCGCGGTCCTTCTGGGTCATCGCCGAGACCGGCAGGTCGGTATCGGGCAGGCTGACGCCCTTGCGGTCCGACATCTTGCCGCCGACCACGACACGCGTCACCGCGTGTTCTTTCGAGGTCTGCTCCGCGATCAGCCGCACCTTGCCGTCATCGAGCAAGAGCGCATGGCCGGGCCGGAGCGCGGCCAGGATCTCCGGGTGCGGAAGGTAGACGCGGGTCGTGTCGCCCGGTGCCTTGTCGGAGTCCAGCGTGAAGGTCTGGCCGTTCTGGAGTTGCACGGCTCCTTCGGCGAACGAGCCGAGCCGGAGCTTCGGCCCCTGAAGGTCGACCAGGATGCCGATCGGCCGCCCGTAGCTGGATTCGACATTGCGGATCGTCGCCACCAGCTCCCGCATCTTGTCATGCGGGGTGTGGCTCATATTGATGCGAAAGATGTCTGCACCGGCCTCGAACAGGCGGCGGATCGTCGCGAGGTCCGAAGAGGCAGGTCCCAGGGTCGCGAGAATCTTGATACGGCGAAGTCGCCTCATGGCTTATTTCCAGGCGGGGGCGGGGGTGCTGGCGCAAGGCCAGGAGAGCCCGGGGGCGTAGCACCCGGCGGGCTATTGGGCAAACCCGGAACGCCGCCACCCGGGCCAACCGGGCCCGGCAGACCAGGTACCCGCTGTTGCGAGGGCTGTTCGTTGGCGTCGGTCAGCTGCACCGTCCAGGCGCGCTGCTCGCCGGTATCGACCTCGAAATAGCCGGTCCGGTCATAGCCGCGGGCGAGGCAGTCCTCGGTGCCGCGGATGGTGAATTCCTTGTCCCGCGAGCACATGAAGGCCTGGCCCGACCATTCGCCGCCGCGGTCGTAGTCGATCGCGTAGATGTAATAGTAGCGCGCGACCAGCGTGCCCCGCAGCAGCGTCTCGCAGGAGCGGGACGAGATGTTCCACCAGCCCTCCGTGGTCCACCCATCGGCGTCCTTGTAGCCCAGCGCGATCCCGACCCGGCTCGAAGTGTTGTTGCAGAGGCGGAAGTCGGCCGATGCGGGGCTGGTCGACAGACATAGCACGGCGATCGCCAGCGCCGGGGCGAGGCGGACGAGCCATGTGGAGAGGCGCTGGAAGGCGGGAGATTCGGCGATCATAGTCGCGGGAAGCTATATCAGATCATTGACGATTTGGCGTAGGGCGCGGGAACTGCCTAAGGACGGTTCAAGGGCCTCGTTTGCACCGTGATATGGCAAAATCTGTGACAAAGGCCTACCTAGTCCGTAAATGGTCAGTCCGGACAGTGAGGTCATCGTCATGCCAATCGACGACAAAACCAGAACAGAGCTCGAGGCAGCGGCCTTCCGGCGCCTGGTCGAGCATCTGAAGACGCGGACCGACGTCCAGAACATCGATCTGATGAATCTCGCCGGCTTCTGCCGTAATTGCCTGTCCAATTGGCTGAAGGACGCCGCCGACTCAAAAGGGGTGCCGCTCAGCAAGGACGAGAGCCGCGAGGCGGTCTATGGCATGCCCTACGAGACCTGGAAGGCGAAGTACCAGGGCACGGCCACGCCTGGGCAGCTCGAAGCCATGAAGAAGGTCCATCCCGGGCATTGAGCCGGTCAGGTTCGTCGTTCCGGGGTGCCGAAGGCGAACTCGGAATCTCGAGATTCCGGGCTCGATGCGTTGCATCGCTCCGAAATGACGCAGGTTTGGGGCACGACCATCTGCTCCGCCGCATCTCTTGTGGGTGCGCTGTGGACGAGCGCGATGCTGCCTTGACGTAACGGCTGCCAAACCTAAGGGTCAAACCAGCACGCGCGGTGCGAGGTCGCCGGCGTTACCTCACCTTGCCAATTCCATCAGGAGTACGAGATGGCCATTGCTACCGCCGTCGACGAAGAAGCGCCCGCCACGAAATTCGCCAAGGATCAGCTCCGCTCCATCATCGAGCGCATCGAGCGGCTGGAGGAAGAGAAGAAGGCGATCTCCGACGACATCCGCGACGTCTATGCCGAGAGCAAGGGCAACGGCTACGACGTGAAGGCGCTGCGCACCATCGTGCGCCTGCGCAAGCAGGACCCCAACGAGCGCGCCGAGGCCGAAACGATCCTCGAGACCTACATGCAGGCGCTGGGAATGCTCTGAGGGGCCGGCACGGCCTTTCAATTGCAGCGCACCAAACCTAGGCAAAATCCGCTTCTCTGCTAAGCTGCTCGGTGAAGGGACCGAGCAATGGATGCGCCTGGACCAGAGCGCAGGCTCGCCGCAGTCCTCGCCGCTGACATGGTCGGCTATAGTCGTCTCATGGAGGCCGACGAGGCGGGCACGCTTGCGCGCCTCAAGACCCACCGGATCGAGCTCATCGATCCGGTCATCAGTCGCAACCGCGGACGCATCATCAAGACCACGGGCGACGGACTGCTCGTCGAATTCCACAGCGTCGTCGATGCCGTGCTGTGTGCGGCCGAGGTTCAGCGCCGCATGGGTCGGCGTAATGCCGATGTTGCGCCGGGACGGTGGATACAGTTTCGCATCGGCATCAATCTGGGCGACGTGATCGTCGACCAGAACGACATTTTTGGCGATGGCGTCAACGTCGCGGCCCGGCTGGAGGCGCTGGCCGAACCTGGCGGCATCTGCATCTCGAGCGCCGTTCGCGACCAGCTCGGCCAGCGTCTCGATGGCGTCGAATTCGATGATCTCGGCGAGCAGAACGTCAAGAACATCGTGCGGCCCATCCGCGTGTACCGTGTCCGGCTGCACGAGGAGACGGCCGACGCGCCTGACGGCACGACGGACACCGCCCCCGCGCCGGGCGTTTCGAAGAAGCCTTCGATCGCGGTGCTGCCCTTCGCCAACATGAGCGGCGATCCGGAGCAGGAGTTTTTCGCCGACGGCCTGACCGAAGACATCATCACCGAGCTGTCGCGCTTCCACGATCTGCTCGTCATCTCCCGCAACTCGGCCTTCGTGTACAAGGGCAAGGCGGTGAAGGTGCAGGACGTCGCCCGCGAGTTCCGCGTCGACTATGTCGTCGAAGGGAGCGTGCGAAAGGCGGGAGGGCGCGTGCGCGTCACCGTGCAGCTGATCGACGCCGAGACTGACCGGCACATCTGGGCGGATCGCTATGACCGCGAGCTCGAGGACATCTTTGCGATCCAGGACGAGATGACCCGCGCGATCGTCTCGACGCTGCCCGGCCGCGTCGAGGCGGCGAGCCACGATCGCGCGAAACGCAAGCCGACCGACAACATGGCGGCCTATGAATGCGTGCTCGCCGCCAAGATCCTGCACCACCGCTCGAACCGCGACGACAACGCGCAGGCGCAGTCTCTGCTCGACCGGGCGCTTTCGCTCGACGCGAACTACGCCCACGCGCATGCCTGGAAAGCATGCGTCCTCGGCCAGACCTGGGTTTACGGCTGGTGTGCGGATCGCGACCTGACTTTCCAGCACGTGTCTTCCGAGCTGGAGACGGCGCTGGCGCTCGACGACAATGACAGCGACGTCCACCGCATCCTCGCCGCGCTCAACCTGAACCGCGACGACCATGACAGGGCCACCTATCATCAGGAGCGGGCGCTCGCGCTCAACCCGAACTATGATCTCGTGGTGGTGCAGCAGGGCGAGCTGCTGACCTGGCTCGGCCGGCCGGAGGAAGGTGTCGACTGGATCAAGAAGGCGATGCGGCTCAACCCCTATCACCCCGAGCGCTTCTGGAGCCATCTCGGGCGTGCTTATTATTGTGCCGAGAAATATGCCGAAGCCGCCGAAGCCTTTTCACGGATCACACGGCCCGATCATACTCATCATGCATTCCTGGCCGCGATCTTCGCGCAAATGGGCAATGCGGTTGCGGCCGGCGCTCACGCGGCCGAGGTTCTCAAGCGCGAGCCGGCATTTTCGGTAGCCAATCATCTCACCACCCAGCACTATAAGCGCGAGGTCGATCGTCAGCGCTACGAGACGGGCCTTCGCGGGGCCGGCCTGCCGGCCTGAACCATCAAAGGGGGAGAGCGTGACTGAGCCGCCATTGCCGCGCGAGGTGAGCCGAGCCTTCGAGGCTTTTCCGCCGCTGGTGCGCCGGCGACTTCTCGACGTCCGCAAGCTGATCTTTGCAACGGCCAAGGCGCATGACGACGTCGGTCCGCTGACCGAGACGCTGAAATGGGGCGAGCCGTCCTATCTGACCGAGCGAAGCGGAAGCGGCAGCACCATCCGGCTCGGTCGCGTGAAGGAGTCCGATGATCATGCCGCAGTTCTGTTCAACTGCAAGACAACGCTGATCGAGAGTTTTCGCGAGCGGTTTCCAAACCAGTTCGAATATAGGCAGAACCGCGCGCTGCTGTTGCCGCTGGCGGGCGCGCTGGCGAAGCAGCCGCTCGCGGTCTGCCTGTCGCTGGCGCTCACATATCACCTCGACCGCCGCGGCCGGAGATAGTTCCGACGTCGTCCTGGCGAAAGCCCATGGGCTTTCGGCAGGACGACGTCGAATTTGCGGAGAGTGGGGAGGAGCAATCAGCGCAGCGCGGCGGTGCGCACCACGAAGGACGTCGTCTCGAGCTTGGTGGTCGCCGAGCCCGAGAAGCTGTCGCAGGACATGCCCTGCATCGGATCGTCCGTGAAGCCCATCGCGATGACGGCCTGGGGCTTGACGAAATAGGCGCGCATCGCGGCCATGTCGACATCGCCCATCAGCGTCACCGACATCGAGCGGCTGGCGCTCGGCGCCAGCATCACGATCTTGAGCCACATGCTCTCGCCCTTGGCGGCGGAGAGTCGCGTCGAGGTCGCGATCATGCCCTGCGCGCCCTTCGCAACGACGGTGTTGATCTCGGTCGCCTGGGCGAGGCTGCGGGTCGCGGAAGTGGGGCGGCCCGCGCGCGGGATCGGCGCGGAGGCGGCGACGACGTTGGCGCGGTCGACCGGCGAAGCGGCGGCCGGCGCGTAGGCCAGCGCCTGGTAGGCCGAGGAAGAAACGCTTGCGGTCGCCTGCGGATCGGTCGCCGAGGCCAGCGCCTGGCGCGCCCTGAGCGCCGCGACCTGGGCCGGCGTCGCCTGCTGGGGAGCCGCCGGCGCATCCCAGAAGCCGCGGGCGTTGATGATGTCGGCGGGCGTCTGTGGCTTCGTTTCAGTTGATTTGGCGTCAGCCGATTTGTCGGCGGCAGGAGCTGCCTTCGGCTTGGCCGGCTGCACGACCTGCATGTCGGCCGCGGCGAGCTGGAGCGCAACTTGCGGCTTGGCGCGCGGCGTCGGCACCGGATCGGCGGTCTTCTCAGTGGTCTTGGCAGGCGCGGCTGCCGCAACCACGGTCGGCGCCGCCGGCTTCGCACTGACGGCCGGCGCGCCCTCGTCATCCTCGTCGCTGCTGGGGGCCGACTTGCCCCTGAACAGCGCCGCTAGGAAGCCCGGCTTGCCGATCGTCGCGGCGTCGTCGCCATTGCCGCGCCGCTCGATGTCGGCCCTGGCGAGCTCATAGCCCTTCAGCGGCGTGCCATCGGTCGGCAGGTGCACCGTGCGGCCGTCCGGGAAGACACGGGCGAGCTGGTCATGCGTCATGCGCGGCCAGTGCCGGATGCTGCCGGTGTCCAGATGTACGAAAGGCGAGCCGGAGGTCGGGTAGAAGCCGACACCGCCGCGTTGCAGGCGGAGCCCCGCGAAGCGGATCTGCTCCAGTGGCACGCCGGGAATGTAGAAGTCCATCGCATGGCCCAGCATGTGCTGGCTGAAGCGCGCCACTCCTGATGAGCGGCGGCGGAGCATGGCGTTGGTGGCGGGGGAGCGGTAGGAGGAGACGATCTGGATCGGCTGCTTGCCGTCGACGTCGCGATAGACTTCCCAGAGGATATCGAAGAGGTGGCGGTCCATCACGGTCTCGTCCTGGCTGCGCCAGTCACGGAGATAGTGATTGAGCTGCTTCAGCGCGGCCTCGTCATAGCGCCCGTCGCGCTTGAAGGTGACGGTGAGGTCTTCGCCGGAATGGGTATGGTGGAAGGAGAGGGTGCGGGTCTCGTTCAGCGCGGTCGCATCGTGAACGGAGCCGGCGCCGGCAAGCAAAAGCAGCGAGGTCAGGCCGATCCGGGATCCGGCCCTGATTCCCGCATGGGACAACGACACCGCAACGAATTGGCGTGCGAAACCAGCCAGCACGAATGAGCCCACCCAGTCGACGAGCGTTCAATGGACTCTCCCGCCAACCCCGCTAGCGCGCGAAAGAGGATGAACGCTTTCTTAAAGCGAGAAGGTTAATTTGAAGTTTACCTTCCCGCCCCCAACCCCAACGAAATCCCAAGAGGGATCCCAAGTTGAAAACCCAAGTCGAAAACCCAAGTCGAAAAACCCAAGTCAGGGTACAGACCTAACCGGTCGAGTGTGGCGAAAAAACGCCCCTCGCGGCGGATCTGGTGGAGAATGGTTAACGTTAAACGATCCCGTCAGATGACGGGACCGTTGATTTCATTGAGGAATTTATTCTTAGGCGCGAGGCCCGCTGGTAGGGATCAGCGGGTGAAAACGCGCTGCTGACGCCGGCCGACCGGAGCCGGCGGCGGGGTCGGCGCGCCGAACAGCCGCCCGAAGAACGACGGGCCGGACGAAAAGCCGCCACCGAAGCCACTGTTCGCCACCGCGACGCCGGAGGGCAGGGTCGTGGCAGGCCGCGAGTAGCTCGGCTGGGAATGCGCGACGACGTTCTCGAGGTCCTTGCCGCGGCCGTTCTTCAGGATGTTGATCATGGTCGCGTCGCGGCCATAGACGTCCTTGCGGAATTGCAGCTTGCCGCCGTCATCCACGAACGCGGTCTGGTAGGTGATGTTGACCGGGATCGGGATGGGGAATTTCAGGTCGATCTCGCTGGAGCCGTACATGCCGCGGATGCGCTCCGGCGTGTAGTGCTCGTTCGGCATCGCGATATTGAGCAGCACCGAGGCATACTGATCCGGATTCTGCACCCGCATGCAGCCATGACTGAATGCACGGTCTTCCCTGGCGAACAGATGCTTGTCCGGCGTGTCGTGCTGATAGACCAGGAACTTGTTCGGGAAGTTGAAGCGGATGCGGCCGAGCGCGTTGGCTTCACCCGGCGGCTGCGAGATGTGTACGGAGCCGTCGCGGTTCTGCTCGAGGCGCAGGCCCATGCGCTGGAGCACGGTCGGGTCCTGCTGCAGTGCCGGCAGATATTCGTTGTAGACGATCGACGGCGGCACGTTCCAGGTCGGGTTGACCGTGATGTACTTCATCGTCTCGCTGAGCAGCGGGGTGGCGTGCGTGCCGGGCTTGCCCGTGACCACGCGCGTGGTCCAGACCTGCTGGCTGCGCTGCATCACCTTTAGCGTGTAGTCGGGAATGTTGAGGATGACATAGGCATCGCCGAGCGACGGCACGCCGAGATCGCGCGGCAGCCAGCGCCAGCGCTCCATGTTCACGAGCACGGTGTCGATCTGCTTGTCGCGCTTCGGGCTGTTCAGCGCCCTCACGGTCGGCGCATCGAGCACGCCGGTCGCCTTCATCTCGGCGCCGTCCTGGAATTTCCGCACGGCTTCCGCAACCGTTGCATCATAGTGGTCGTCGTTGGCGTTCTCGGTGATGCCGAGCTTGGCGCGGAGCTGCGGCACGCGCGGATCCTGCACCACGACTTCCGCCTGCTTCTTGCCGCGTGCCGGCGTATACTTCAGCGCCGGGCCATCGGTGATCTCGATCACCGGGCCTTCGCCCTGGCCGCGGAGCTGGGCGAGCTTCGCCTTGAGCTCCTTGTAGAGCTTCTGCGGCGGGTTGTAGCTGTCGAGCGTCGCCGACGCATCAGTCGCGGTCGTGACCTTGGTCAGCACCTCGCTCGGGTCGATCGGATGCTCGGGATAGAGGATATCGGCGCTGACCTGCGACCAGTGCATGCGGCCGCTCTGCGCCTGGCGCGCATAGTCCAGCATGCTGGCGGTGAGCTTGAGCTCGGCCTCGGCGAGTGCATCGGGCGTCGTGGCCGCGGCGAAATCCGGTACCGGGTAGTCGGCGGCGTTGAGGCCGTCGGAGGCCGCATCCTTCAGCCGCGCGATCACGCCCTTAGCCGAAGCGGAGAGGCTGCCGCCCTGCGTCCAGACCGGCGCGAAGTCACGCCCGCCGTAAAACTTCTCGACGGCGGCGCGCTCGTTCTTGCGATCGAAATAGCGCGAGCTCTTGGCGCTGAGCGCGTCCTTGATCTTGTCGGCAACCGGCTGGTCGGCGGCGGGAACGTTGCTCGCGGCCTTCACCGGCTCGGAGGCCGGCTCCTTGGCGACATCCTTCGGCGGCTCGGCTGGTGCTGCAGCGGTCGCAGGCGCCGCGGGAGCGGCCGGCGCGGTCGCAGCCTCGGTTTTCGTCGGTTCAGTTTTGGCGGGTTCGGACTTCGCCGTCTCGCTCTTCGGCGCCTCAGTGGCGGGCGTCGTGGCGACGTCGGAAGGTTTGGTTTCTACTTTCTCGGGCGCCGGTGTGGCTTCCGCCTTCACGGGCTCCTTGCTGGTCGCGTCCTTGGCCGGCTCCTGCACCGTGGCCGTGGTGTCGAGCTTGATGTCGGCGGCGGTCGGCGGCGGGACGTTGGCCGGTTCGGGGCGCGGGATCGCGGCTTCGATCGCGAGCTCCGCGGCGCTGCTGCGCGCCTGGTCCTGGGCCAGCGCCGAAGTGGCCGACACCGTGAGGAAGGTCGCCGCGACCGTCATCAGCACGCGGTCGAAGCCTGCACGGTGGTTCAAACAGTCACGCATTGTGTCGCACCCCGGGTGAACTGCCCCTCTTGGAGCAGCTTCGTTATCGTCTATGAGCTTCGGCTAACCGCGCCGGCTTCTCGAAAGTTGCACGCCCGCACGCCACGACTCTCTATACGTACGCAGACGATATACAGGCCCCGTTTTTGCAGCCAGCGCTACCCGGGACAACTCACGACAAACTGACTTCAAGGAAGCCTCTTGGCAACGGATTGTGCGCTTCTGCCACGCGCTTTTCCCTTTGTCTGTCACTTCCCGGTCACGGTTCAAATCGTACGCAATGCGAAGGACTTGCGCCCCGTTTGGGCCACAATAGAGAACGTCGTTGCGCGAGCCCGCTCAGTGCGTCTCCTCACCGCTTTTGCCGCCATGTCCTTGGACGCCGGCTTCGTCGAGTTTGCGGTAGAGCGTGGAGCGGCCAATTTTGAGGCGGCGCGCGACCTCCGACATCTGTCCGCGGTAATGCGAGATCGCGAAGCGGATGATTTCGTTTTCCATTTCCTCCAGGGGCCGTACTTCTCCTGTGCTGGTCAGCATCGCGAGCGAGCCGGCGGCAGGCAACGGGGCGATCGGTATTTCGTTACCTGAGATCATGGCGGGGACTGTGGACGCGACCGGCTCCAGGATCAGCGGGGCCGTCGGGGCGTCGCTCATCTGATGCGGATGCCCGGCGAGCAGCGGGAAATCGTCCAGACCAAGCTGGTCGCCCTCGCTCATGACCACCGCGCGATAGACCGCGTTCTCGAGCTGGCGGATGTTGCCGGGCCAGTCGAGCGTGGCGAGATGCGCCATCGCCTCGCCGCTGATGCCGGTGATCGGGCGGTTCTCTTCGGCAGCGAACCGCGCCAGGAAATGCCGCAAGAGATGCGGGATGTCCTCGCGCCGCGCGCGCAGGCTTGGGATCGTCAGTGGCAGCACGTGAAGGCGGTAGAACAAATCCTCGCGGAAGTGGCCCTGCTTCACCCGGTCCAGGAGCTTGCGGTTGGTCGCGGAGATGATGCGGACGTCGACCTTGACCGGCTTGCGGCCGCCGACGGCCTCGACCGCGCTTTCCTGCAGCGCGCGCAACAGCTTGACCTGCGCGGTCAGCGGCAGCTCGCTGACCTCGTCCAGAAACAGCGTGCCGCCATGGGCCTCGACGAATTTGCCGGCGTGCCGTTCGGTCGCGCCGGTGAAGGCGCCCTTCTCATGGCCGAACAGGATCGACTCGACGAGATTGTCGGGAATCGCGCCGCAATTGACCGCGACGAACGGCTTTGCCTTGCGCTCGCCGCTGCCATGGATGGCGCGCGCGAACATCTCCTTGCCGACGCCGGAGTCGCCTTCGATCAGGACGGGAATCGAAGAATTTGCCGCCTTCTGCGCGGCACGCATCACATGCGCCATAGCGTCGCTGCGCGTGATGATGTCGGAAAACGTCAGCCGGCCCTCGCGGCTGTGCCGGATGCGCTGCAATTCGCCCTTCAGCGCGGACGCGTTGAGCGCGTTGCGCAAGGAGACCTGGAGCCGCTCCATGCCGACCGGCTTGACCACGAAGTCGGCCGCGCCTGCACGCATCGCCGAGATCACGTTGTCGATGCCGCCATGCGCGGTCTGTACGATGACGGGCACGCTGAGGCCCGCCTCGCGGATCTTTGCCAGGACGCCCATACCGTCGAGGCCGGGCATCACGAGATCGAGGATGACGGCGTCGACCGCCGGTGCGTCGGGGGCGGTGAGGGCGGCGAGCGCGGCATCGCCGGAATCGACGATGATCGTTTCATAGCCGCATTTCTGCACCATGTTCTCGACCAGGCGGCGCGCGACGGCGTCGTCATCGGCAATCAAAATACTGGCAGCCATGGTGTTCCCCGCACGCTACAACTATCTGTCTCGAATCGGGGCACTCTGGCCGAAGCCGATTAACGCACTCTTAAACCTTGCTGACCCCATCCATTGCGAACGTTGAACACAGGTTTCCAGCACAATGACTTCGCGCTTCAAGTCCCCTCTTAACAAGCCCGCGTCTAGCACGTCTGTTCTCCGCAAGCCGAACACCAGAAAAGCCACCGCCAAAGCAAAACCCTCCGGCAAAGCTCCAACCAAAGCCGGCAAGCTTCCGGAGTGGAACCTCGCCGATCTCTATTCCGGGATCACCGCGCCGGAAGTGGCGCGCGATCTGGAGAAGATGGATGCCGATTGCGTCGCGTTCGAGACCGACTACAAGGGCAAGCTCGCGACAGGGACAGCAAAGGAAGATGGCGGAAAATGGCTCGCGGAGGCCGTGCGGCGTTACGAGGCGATCGACGATCTCGCCGGCCGGCTCGGCTCCTTTGCCGGGCTCGTGCATGCCGGCGACAGTGTTGATCCCAAGATTTCAAAGTTTTACGGCGACGTGTCGGAGCGGCTGACGGCCGCCTCCACCCATCTTCTGTTTTTCGCGCTCGAGCTCAACCGGATCGATGACGATATTTTGACCCGCGCGATGCAGGCTTCCGAGCTCGCGCATTACCGCCCCTGGATCGAGGATCTGCGCAAGGAGAAGCCGTATCAGCTCGACGACAAGCTCGAGCAGCTCTTCCTGGAAAAGGCGCAGACCGGCTATTCGGCCTGGAACAGGCTGTTCGACCAGACCATCTCCGGCCTGCGCTTCAAGGTCGGCGCCAAAGAGCTTGCGATCGAGCCGACGCTGAATCTCCTGCAGGACCGCGACGGCGCCAAGCGCAAGACCGCGGCGGAAGCCTTGGCAAAAACCTTCAAGGCCAATGAGCGTACCTTCGCGCTGATCACCAACACGCTTGCCAAGGACAAGGACATCTCCGACCGCTGGCGCGGCTTCAAGGACGTCGCGGATTCCCGCCATCTGAACAACCGCGTCGAGCGCGAGGTGGTGGATGCACTGGTCGCCTCGGTGCGCGCGGCCTATCCGAGACTGTCGCATCGCTACTACGGACTGAAGGCGCGCTGGTTCAAGAAGAAGCGGCTCGCCTATTGGGATCGCAACGCGCCGCTGCCCTTTGCCGCGACCGACACCATTGCCTGGCCCGAGGCGAGGAACATGGTGCTGACGGCCTATCGCGGCTTCTCGCCCAAGATGGCCGACATCGCCGAGCGCTTCTTCAGCGATCGCTGGATCGATGCGCCGGTCCGTCCCGGCAAGGCGCCGGGCGCCTTCTCGCATCCGACCACGCCGTCGGCGCACCCTTACGTGCTGATGAATTATCAGGGCAAGCCGCGCGACGTGATGACGCTTGCGCACGAGCTCGGTCACGGCGTGCACCAGGTGCTGGCGGCCAGGAACGGCGCGTTGATGGCGCCGACGCCGCTGACGTTGGCCGAGACCGCCAGCGTCTTCGGGGAGATGCTCACGTTCAGGCGGCTCCTTGCCCAGACCAAGAATGCAAAACAGCGCCAGGCGCTGCTCGCCGGCAAGGTCGAGGACATGATCAACACCGTGGTGCGGCAGATCGCGTTCTATTCGTTCGAGCGCGCCGTGCATAGCGAGCGCAAGAACGGCGAGCTCACCGCGACGCGGCTCGGCGAGATCTGGCTTTCGGTGCAGGGCGAAAGCTTGGGTCCCGCGATCGAGATCAAGGCGGGCTACGAGAATTACTGGATGTACATCCCGCACTTCATCCATTCGCCGTTCTATGTCTACGCCTATGCGTTCGGCGACTGCCTCGTGAACTCGCTCTATGCGGTCTACGAGAATGCCGCTGAGGGCTTTGCCGAGCGCTATCTCGACATGCTCGCTGCCGGCGGCACCAAGCATTATTCCGAGCTGCTGCGCCCGTTCGGGCTCGATGCCAAGGATCCCAAGTTCTGGGACGGCGGCCTGAGCGTCATCGCCGGCATGATCGACGAGCTGGAGGCGATGGGCTGAAGCGGCCCGGCCGCGTCAGCCCTCTCAACGGAATTGGTCCGCATCTCATGGCTGCGACATTTTTTCGCGAGCTCGGCTATGAGCTCGTGGACGCAGTGCCGCAGGTGCCTCCCGTCTCGGTGGAACCGGTCTCGAAACGACGTCATTGCCCTGCAGTTCAGCGCATCTTGCAGCCTTCGCACCTTCTTTTCTCAGCCCGTGCATTTCCAGGCGACCTTCGAGACAGGTCTGGAGACCCTGCTACGTGGGATTGAACGTTCGCGCGGGCGGCAAGACTAATTCGTATAAGGTTTTTGAAGTCCATTTTACAACCAGTGATTGTTTATCGCTCTGCCGTTGGGGGAGAGCATGCTTGATCAGGTCCAGTCGACTGCCCCGCTAGAAGCCCGGAAAGCCGCATCCGCCGACGATAGGCCCTGGTGCGAAAAGCATGACCGGATCGTTCGCGACGAGATCGAAGCCATCAACACGCGTCGCGAGGGTACGCGCCAGCTCCGGATCGACGATCTGCAACCCTGCCAGATGCTCGACGTCACGGGCCTCGCCCTGTCCGGTGGCGGGATCCGCTCCTCGGCCCTCTGTCTCGGCATTCTCCAGGCGCTGAACCATCACAACCTGTTCGGCCGGATCGACTATTTGTCGACCGTATCGGGCGGCGGATATATCGGCACCTCGCTCGGTGCGACGATGACCGTCGCAAGACGCTTTGTTTTCGGAGAACGGCCGGCGGGCGACACGGCGACCGCCTGCGAGATCAGCGATACGCCGTCGGTCGGGCACATCAGGAACTACTCCAACTATCTGATCCCCGCCGGCGTGCGCGATCTCCTGACCGGGATAGCGATCGTGGTGCGCGGGTTGATCGCCAATATCGGCCTCACCCTGCCGATCGTCCTGATGCTGGCTGCGGTCACGATCTGGTCGACGCCGACGCGTCATTGCCTGACAGTCGCGACCCTGTTCGGCGTCGCCATCAGCGATGACAAATTGTGTGAGCTGCACGATTTCAGCATCGTGAACCGTTACGGGTTTACGGCCATCGGCGCCGTTCTCGCGCTGATCCTGCTTGCCTGTAGCGGGCTGACTTATCTGAGTTCTCGGTCCGAGAGGGGAAGCGGGCCAAGCATCGTATTCGCCTATCTCGCCGGCATCGCGCTCCTCGTCGGCGTCGCCTGCGACTTCGCCCGCCTGCTTCAGGTGCAGAACTTCGCTTTGACGCTGGCGATCGGGATTCTCGGCGTCATCCTGTTCTTCATTTGGGCAGTTGTCCGATCATTTGCCAGTCCGGAGAAGCGTCAGGAATTCCGCTCGCACCTGCCAAGCGCAGGCGCAACCTTCCTCGTGGTGCTGGCAGTGAACGCCTTCTTCGAATTTCAGCCCTTCATGCTGCGCGAAATGTTCGATGCGGCCGATAGCAGCGTGATCGGCGGGCCGGTTGCCGGCGCTACGATCACCTGGATCAAGTCGCTCGCAGCCATTGCCGCGCCGATCGGCGTGTTCGTCACGGCTTTCCGGCAGCAGTTCGCCGAGCTCCTGAAGGGAAACGGCGTGTCCTCGCAGTGGGGATCGCTGGTGCTTGCAATCGTCGCCAAGGCCGCACTCTGGATCGCAGGCCTGGCGTTGCCTCTGATCATCTGGGTCGCGTACTTGTATTTGTCGTACTGGGGTATCGCCAACGACCTGTTCGAACGATGCCCACCGTCCCCCACCCAGCGCGAATGCCTCGTCAGTGCCAGGTCGGCCGCTTCCTCGCAGGGAAGCCTCGCCGGCAAGATCCAGTTCGACGCAGATTCCGGGACCTTGTCCGCCGAGATCAAACCGAAGGCAGCGCCCCGCGTTGTGGATGACACGGAGCGGCTGACGCCGACCTGGCACGCCCCCGGATGGCTGCTGTCCGCCGCAAAGCGGGTGGGCGACATCTTCCACGCACAATTCCCTAGCCAGTTCCAGGGGAAGGCTTCAGAGCTTGCTTATTCCTTCAGTCTGCCGATGGTCATCCTGTATGTCTTGACGGGCGCCTTGCTGTTGATCGTCTCGTTGCTTCTGACGCCGAACGCGAACTCACTGCACAGGCTCTACCGTGACCGGCTGAGCAAGGCGTTCCTGTTCGATCCGACCCGGTCCGCCGACGGCGATATCGCGCGCGCGGAAGCCAGTCTCGACCAGGGCCGCGATTTCAAGCCGCTCGACCGCATGAAGCTGAGCGACCTCTATGCCGTCGCCAACGCCGACGACCCGAATGCCGGGCCGAAGCTGAGCGCGCCCTACCACCTGATCAACACCGCGCTGAACATCCAGGGATCAGATTTCGCCAACAGGCGCGGCCGCAATGCCGACTTCTTCGTGTTTTCGCCGCGCAACGTCGGCAGCGAGGCGACCGGATACGCGACGACCCTGGCCCTCGAGAAAGTCGAGCAAAGTCTCGACCTTGCTACCGCCATGGCGATCTCGGGAGCCGCAGCATCCTCCAACATGGGATCGAGCTCGATCAAGGCTTTGACGCCGACGCTCGCCCTTCTCAACGTACGGCTCGGCTATTGGCTGCGGAATCCGCGTTACGTGAATGCGTGCTCGTTCCATCGTTTCTCGCCGCTCTATTTCTGGTCCGAAATCTCCGGTCGCCTCTATGAGAACAGCGATGGGGTTTATCTCACCGACGGTGGGCACATCGAAAATCTCGGCGTCTACGAGCTGTTGCGCCGGCGTTGCAGAGTGATCGTCGCCGTGGACGCAGAGGCGGACACGCCCATGAATTTTGCTTCGCTGATGACGCTGCAGCGCTACGCCCGCATCGATCTCGGCGTCAGGATCGATCTGCCGTGGACGCCGATCCGCGAGCGCACCCGTGCGTTGATGGCGCGCAATACCAGCGGCGAGCCGCCCCCTTGTCAGCATCGGCGTGATGATGGGCCGCAGGATGACGTTCACGTCGCGATCGGCACGATCGACTATGGCGGCGGCGACCAAGGTTTTCTCGTCTACATCAAGTCGTCCCTGACCGGTGACGAGAACGACTACATTCGCGACTATGCGCGGCGCCACGCCACTTTCCCGCACGAGACCACGGGCGATCAGTTCTTCTCCGAGGAGCAGTTCGAGGTTTACCGCGCGCTCGGGTTCCACATGACCCACGGCTTCCTGTGCGGCGACAATCCCGTGGCGGTCGGGTCCGGCGTCGATCCCCGCACAGCCAGATTTACCGACGTCGGCGAGCCGGCGATAGACGCCGTCCGCGGGGCGCTCGGCTTGCCGGTGCAGCAGCCTCAAATTGCGCCCGTCATGGTCACCGCGCTTGATCAGGGCTAGGCGGCGGCCGTCTTCCCCGGTCCCGACAATCAGGATTCCAAATGAGCCGATTTGCGGGAAAACTGCGCAGCTGTGCCGTTGCCCTGCCCGGCGGATTGCGGTAATGCCAGCCGGGAATTCGACTTTCGACTGGGGACATCCATGGCTGACCATAGCGAAGTGGCGTACACCACCGCCGACGGCAACGACTACGTTGCCCACGAGCAGACCTATGAGGGCTTCATCAAGCTGGTGAAGTATGGCACGGCCACGGTCGCGCTCATCGTCATCCTGATGGCGATCTTCCTGACCTGATCCATCGTCGGCTGCACCGCCAAAGGCGGCGGTTGCTCAGAAAATTTGCATCCAAGCCGGTTCTAAAACCGGTATCCAACGTTGCGGGAGTAACGCTAAATTCGCGTGCGCGCTTTCCCGCGCCGCCGGAGGGCCCATGAAGATTGCCGTTGCCAAGGAAATCGATCCGTCCGAGCCGCGGGTCGCCGCTTCGCCGGATACGGTGAAGAAGTTCAAGGCTCTGGGCGCCGAGATCGCCGTCGAGCCCGGTGCCGGCGTCAAGTCGGGCCTGCTCGATTCCGACTACACCGCCGCCGGCGCCACCGTCAGTGCCGATGCGCTTGCTGATGCCGACATCATCATCAAGGTGAAGCGCCCCGAGGCGTCCGAGCTTGGCCAATACAAGCGCGGCGCGCTGGTCGTCGCCATCATGGACCCCTACGGCAATGACGCCGCACTGAAGACGATGGCCGATGCCGGTATCGCCGCCTTCGCCATGGAGCTGATGCCGCGCATCACGCGCGCCCAGGTGATGGACGTGCTGTCGTCGCAGGCGAACCTTGCCGGCTACCGTGCCGTGATCGAGGGCGCCGAAGCCTTCGGTCGCGCCTTCCCGATGATGATGACCGCGGCCGGCACCGTGCCCGCCGCAAAAGTGTTCGTGATGGGCGTCGGCGTCGCCGGCCTCCAGGCGATCGCGACCGCGCGCCGCCTCGGCGCCGTCGTCACCGCGACCGACGTGCGCCCTGCCACCAAGGAGCAGGTCGAATCGCTCGGTGCCAAATTCCTCGCCGTCGAGGACGAGGAGTTCAAGAACGCGCAGACCGCCGGCGGCTACGCCAAGGAAATGTCCAAGGAGTACCAGGCCAAGCAGGCCGCGCTGACCGCCGAGCACATCAAGAAGCAGGACATCGTGATCACGACGGCGCTGATCCCGGGCCGGCCCGCGCCGAAGCTCGTCAGTGCGGAGATGGTCAAGTCGATGAAGCCGGGTTCGGTGCTGGTCGACCTCGCCGTCGAGCGCGGCGGCAATGTCGAGGGCGCCAAGCCGGGCGAGGTCGTCGATCTCGATGGCATCAAGATCGTCGGCTACACCAATGTCGCCGGCCGCGTCGCCGCGTCGGCCTCCGGCCTCTACGCGCGCAACCTGTTTTCCTTCATCGAGACCATGATCGACAAGAAAGAGAAGAAGCTTGCCGTGAACTGGGACGACGAGCTCGTGAAGGCGACCGCGCTGACCAAGGACGGCGCCGTCATCCACCCGAACTTCCAGCCGAAAGCCTAGAGGAGAGAAACCATGGAGCATGTCGCACAGGTCGTCGATCCCTTCATCTTCCGGCTGTCGATTTTCGTGCTGGCGGTGTTCGTCGGCTATTTCGTGGTGTGGTCGGTGACCCCGGCGCTGCATACGCCGCTGATGAGCGTCACCAACGCGATCTCCTCGGTGATCGTGGTCGGCGCGCTGCTCGCGGGCGGCGTTGCGAATGTGTCGAGCGGCTCGGGCTGGGCGCGGGGCTTCGGCTTCGTCGCGCTGATCTTTGCCTGCATCAATATCTTCGGCGGCTTCCTTGTCACCCAGCGCATGCTGGCGATGTACAAGAAGAAGGCCAAGTAAGCGCCACCTCGGGCTGATGGGATAGATGGGGACCTGAGATGAACGCCAATCTCTCTGCATTGTTGTATCTCGTGGCGGGGGTGCTGTTCATCCTGTCACTGCGCGGGCTGTCGAGCCCGGCCTCTTCGCGCCAGGGCAATCTGTTCGGCATGATCGGCATGGCGATCGCGGTCGCCACCACGCTTGCCAACCATCCGCCGGCCGACGGCCTTGCCTGGCTGCTCGTCATCGTCGGCATCGCCATTGGTGCCGCGATCGGCGCGGTCATCGCACGCCGCGTGCCGATGACCTCGATGCCGGAGCTGGTCGCGGCCTTCCACTCGCTGGTCGGCATGGCCGCGGTGCTGGTCGCCGCCGGCGCGTTCTATGCGCCGGAAGCCTTCGACATCGGTACCCCCGGCAACATCCACACCCAGAGCCTGGTCGAAATGTCGCTCGGCGTCGCCATTGGCGCGCTGACCTTCACCGGCTCGGTGATCGCGTTCCTGAAGCTGTCGGCCCGCATGAGCGGCGCGCCGATCATCCTGCCGGCGCGGCACCTCATCAACATCGCGCTCGCGGTCGCACTGGTCGCCTGCATCGTCGGACTCGTCGTCACCGGCAGCCCGGTGTTCTTCTGGCTCAATGTCATCCTGGCGCTGGCGCTCGGCGTGCTCATGATCATCCCGATCGGCGGCGCCGACATGCCGGTCGTGATCTCGATGCTGAACTCCTATTCGGGATGGGCCGCGGCCGGCATCGGCTTCACGCTCGGCAATTCGGCGCTGATCATCACCGGCGCGCTGGTCGGCTCGTCGGGCGCGATCCTGTCCTACATCATGTGCCACGCGATGAACCGGTCCTTCATCTCGGTCATCCTCGGCGGCTTCGGCGGCGAGACCGCGGCGGCCGGCGGGGCGACCGGTGAGCAGAAGCCGGCGAAGCTCGGTTCGGCCGACGATGCCGCCTTCATCATGAAGAATGCTTCCAAGGTCATCATCGTGCCCGGCTACGGCATGGCGGTGGCGCAGGCCCAGCACGCGTTGCGCGAGATGGCGGACATGCTGAAGAAGGAAGGCGTCGAGGTGAAGTACGCGATCCACCCGGTCGCGGGCCGCATGCCCGGCCACATGAACGTGCTCCTGGCCGAAGCCAACGTGCCCTATGACGAGGTGTTCGAGCTCGAGGACATCAACTCCGAATTCGCGCAGGCCGACATCGCCTTCGTGATCGGCGCCAACGACGTCACCAACCCTGCCGCCGAAGAGGACAAGACCTCGCCGATCTACGGCATGCCGGTGCTCCAGGTCTGGAAGGCGGGGACGGTGATGTTCATCAAGCGCTCGCTGGCCTCGGGTTACGCCGGCATCGACAATCCGCTGTTCTATCGCGACAACACCATGATGCTGCTCGGCGACGCCAAGAAGGTCACCGAGAACATCGTCAAGGCGATGTAACAACGCGCTAGGAGCGGACGGTGGCCATCAACAAGGAATGGCACCGGTCCCATCGCATGCCGCCCAAAGCGACACTCAAGGCGGCGACGCGGGCGCAGCGCATCGAATGGCACGTGGCCCACAGGGCGGCGTGCGGTTGCCGCGAGATTCCGGCAAGCATACGGTCCGACGTCCTGAAATTGCTGCGAAGCCGTCGCAAGGCTTGAGCTACGGATCGGCTGTGCAGCCATGACATTCCTGAAGTGGATCGCGATCGTCATCGCGACCGGCTATCTCGCCGGTCTCGTCGTGCTGTATGTGAGGCAGCGCGACATGCTGTTCCCGATCCCGCCGGTCGGTCGAACGCTGCCTGATGCCGCAGGCTTTCCCGAGGCGGAAGAGCACGTGCTCACGACATCGGACGGCGAAAAGGTCATCATCTGGCACGTGCCGGCAAAGCCTGGCCGTCCCGTGATCCTCTTCTTCCCCGGCAATGGCGATTTTCTTGCCGGCCTTGTCAGCCGCTTCAGGGCGATGACGGCTGACGGCACCGGCCTCGTCGCGCTGTCCTATCGCGGCTATGCCGGCTCCGGCGGTGCGCCGAGCGAACAGGGCCTGCTGCGCGATGCTGCGGCCGCCTATGCCTTCACCACCGTGCGCTATGCGGCGGAATGGATCGTCGTCTGGGGCTTCTCGCTTGGGAGCGGCGTGGCCGTCGCGGTTGCATCCGAGCATCCGATAGGCAAATTGATCCTGGAAGCGCCTTACACCTCGACGGTCGACGTCGCTGCGTCGGCATTCTGGTTCGTTCCGGTCCGCCTCCTGATGCGCGATCGGTTTCGCTCCGACGAGCGGATTGCGCGCGTCACGGTGCCGCTGCTGATCATGCATGGCGCCAATGACCTTGTCATTCCCATCGTCTTCGGAGAGCGTCTGTTCGCGCTCGCGCACGAGCCAAAACAGTTCGTACGCTTTCCGGGCGGCGGACACGATAATCTCGATTCCTTCGGTGCGATCGAAACGGCGAGGCACTTCATTGCATCCTAGACGCCTCGTCCCGAGATGCGTGGGTCCGCTCATCGCTTTGATCTTCGCGCTGTTGCCGCAGCAGGCCTCTGCCGCGGCCGGGCTCGACGGCGCGGCGATGCGCTGGCCCTACGCGCTGCCGTTTGCCGGCCTCCTGCTGTCGATCGCGCTCGGGCCGCTCTTCTTTCCGAAGTTCTGGCATCACCATTACGGCAAGATCGCCGCCGCCTGGTCGGTGCTGGCGCTCATCTCGCTGGTCTGGCTCGCAGGCGGCATGGCGACGCTGGGCGCGCTCGTTCACGCCATGCTTGCCGAATATCTCGGCTTCATCGTGCTGCTGTTCTCGCTCTATGTCGTGGCCGGCGGCATCCTCATCAGCGGCGACATCAAGGGCACGCCGGGAGTCAATACCGGCATCCTCGCGCTGGGTACGCTGATGGCCAGCGTCGTCGGCACCACGGGCGCTGCGATGATCCTGATCCGCCCGTTGATCCGCGCCAATCGACAGCGGCGCACCAACGCCCATGTCGTCATCTTCTTCATCATCCTGGTCGCCAATGTCGGTGGCGCGCTGAGCCCGCTCGGCGATCCTCCGCTGTTCGTCGGCTTCCTGCATGGCGTCGACTTCTTCTGGACCACGCGGAATCTCTGGCTCCAGACGGCGATCGTTGCGGGATTCCTGCTCGCGATCTTCGTCGTCGTCGATGTCTGGCGGTTTCGCGGCGAGCCGTTGTCCACCGGCACAGGACCCGGAGAGCCGCTGAGGCTCCGCGGCCTCATCAATCTCCCGCTGATCGCCGCCATCGTCGCGAGCCTGCTCGTGTCGGCGATGTGGAAGCCGGGCATCGCGTTCGACATTCTCGGAACCAGGCTGGAGCTGGAGAGCATCGTCCGCAATGTGGTGCTGCTGGCGATTGCGGGTCTGTCGGTGTGGCTGACGCCCGACGAGCACCGGCAGGCCAATGGCTTCACCTGGGAGCCGATCCGCGAGGTCGCAAAGCTCTTTGCGGCAATCTTCGTCGCCATCATTCCGGTCATCGCCATGCTCGATGCCGGCCATCACGGTGCGTTCGCCTGGCTGTTGTCGGCGGTGACGGCGCCGGACGGGAGCCCGCGCGAGGTGGCCTATTTCTGGTTCACCGGATTGATGTCGGCTTTCCTCGACAATGCGCCGACCTACCTGTTGTTCTTCGAGCTCGCCGGCGGCGATCCGCAGGTGTTGATGAACGAGCTCTCCGGCACGCTTGCCTCGATCTCCATGGGGGCGGTCTACATGGGGGCGCTCACCTATATCGGCAACGCGCCGAATTTCATGGTGAGCAGCATTGCGAACGAGAGCGGCATCGAGATGCCGAGTTTCTTCGGCTATCTGTTGCGTGCGGGCGCGGTGCTGATCCCGCTGTTCCTGCTGCTCACCATCCTGCCGGTTGCGCCGATCCTGCACTGGCATTGAATCTGCTGGCCGATTTGGTACGTCTCGGGTGACGCAACTGGAAGACATTGATGAGCGCGCATAGCCCGATGCCCCGGTCGGCCTGGATCTTTCCCGCGCTGGCCGTGCTGTTGTTCGTTGCCGTGACGGCGGCGGACTACACATTCACGCTGTCGCCCGGCGGCTTCGTTTTCGCAATTGTCCTGTTGGTGATCCTGTTCGGCACGGTGTTCGCGGCCGTTCATCATGCCGAAGTGATCGCCGAACGGGTCGGCGAGCCCTATGGAACGCTGGTGCTGACGCTCGCGGTGACGATCATCGAGGTGGCGCTGATCACCACGATCATGCTGGGCGAGAAGCCGGCCCCGGAGCTGGCGCGCGACACCGTGTTCGCGGTCGTCATGATCGTCTGCAACGGGCTGGTCGGCGTCTGCGTGTTCATCGGCGGCCTGCGCTATCGCGAACAGGGCTTTCAAGTCTCCGGCGCCAACGTCTATCTCAGCGTGCTGTTTGCGCTCGCGACGATCACGCTGATCATGCCGAACTACACGGTCACCACGCCGGGACCGTTCTACTCGTCGATCCAGCTCGGCTTCGTCGACGTCGTCACGCTCGCGCTCTACGGCGTGTTCCTCTACACCCAGACCGTCCTGCACCGGGATTACTTCGTCAACGAGGCCGCGGAAGGCGAGGGCGGTGAGGCCCATCTGTCGGGCGGGCTGTTCCTGCTCAGCGTCGTGCTGCTCCTGATCTCGCTCTTGGCCGTGGTGCTGCTGGCGAAGAAGTTCTCGCTGGTGGTCGACGCGGTCGCAGCCAGGATCGGTGCGCCGCCGGCGTTCGCGGGCCTGCTCGTCGCGCTCCTGATCCTGTTGCCCGAGGGCGTCTCAGCGATTGCCGCTGCGCGCAAGAACGACCTCCAGAAGAGCATCAATCTGGCGCTGGGCTCCTCGCTCGCGACCATCGGGCTGACGATCCCGGCGGTCGGCATCGCCACCTATGCACTCGACAAGGAGCTCGAGCTCGGCCTCAGCCCCCAGGGCAGCGTCCTGCTGCTCCTGACCTTCTTCCTAAGCATGCTGACCTTCGGCACCGGCAGAACCAACGTCCTGTTCGGACTGGTCCATATGGTGGTATTTGCCGTCTACGTATTCATGGTGTTCGTGCCATAAGCAGATCCGGAAAAGTGTGAAGCGGTTTTCCGAAAAGATCATGCGCAAACAACAACCTAAAGCGCGATGACGAATCATCGCGCCTTAGTCGGGAGAACGGGAATGCTGGCCGCCAAATCCGAGGTTCAGGTCGACAACGACGAGGTCCGGGTCACCGAGTGGCGGCTCCCGCCCGGCGGCGCCACCGGTCATCACATTCACGGGATGGACTACGTGATTGTTCCGGTCACCGCGGGTGAGATGACCATCGTGGCACCCACTGGCGAGCGCTCCAAGGCGCAGCTTTCGGCGGGCAAGTCCTACTTCCGCAAGGCCGGTGTCGCGCACGACGTGCTTAACGAAACTGCAACAGAGATCGTGTTCCTTGAAGTCGAGCTGAAACCGTAAAAGTGGCTTGCCAATTGCCACCGATCCGTCGCAGTTGATCCCTTACTATTGCCTCAAAGTTCCCGCATCAGACCGTGTGGGGAGTGGCCGGAATGCTGAAATACCTGACTAAAATCTCCATGGATATCTTCCCCTCGGTGCTCGCGACGATCATCGGGGCGTACATCGTTAATCACTACATCAACGCCCGGCCGGCCCCCGACACTCCCGCTGCCGCGGTTGCCCCTGCCCAGACCAAGAGGGATGCCAAGCCTGCCGAGGTCGCGAATCTCCCCGCGCCCGGAGTGAAGGCCAAGGGCATTTCCGAGAAGGGCATCTCCGAGAAGGGCATCTCCGAGAAGACCGTGACGGACAAGCCGGCGGCCGAGAAGCCGGCTGACAACAAGGCCGCTGACCAGCCGACCGAGACCAAGCCCGCTGACGCCGAGACCGCCGCCACGCCGCGCGGCCGGTCGACGCCATCCCGCGACAGCAAGGCCATGGCCAAGGCAACGCCGGCCCCGGTCGTTACTGCACCGGCCTCCGAGACCACTCAGGCTCCGGCATCGACTGCCGCGACCCCTGACGCCAACGATCTCGCCCGCGCAGCGATCGAGCGGCTGCGCAAGTCGCCCGAGGCTGCCCCGCAGGAGACGGCCCATGCGGGCGAAGCCCCGCGCGTCCAGGAGGCGCCACGGCTCGTGACGGCGGCCCCGCCTTCCGTGCGGCCGCTGCCGCCGCCGATCACGGTATCGACGCCGGGCCCGGAGGCTTATGGTTCCCCGACGTCGTCGAACCCGCCTTACACCGCGTCCGTCGGCTCGGATGATGCGAATCGGCTGACACCGCCGGCCGATATCCCGGTCCCGGTGGTGATCGCACCGCCGCTCGATCTGCGGGCCGATGCGGCCGGTCCCATGCCGAAGGCAAAGACCAACGTCGCCGACGAGATGCTGTCAGGCGTCAAGTCGATGTTCCACGCGGTCCTGCCGAAGGGCGTCACCCCCGACTAGTGCGGGATGACTTTTGGTTGAATGGGTGTGAGCCCAAGGCGCTGATCACCTCACCCCGCCGGGGAGAGGTGACCCCGGCAGCCGACTGCATTTAATCTCATCGCGCTTCAGCCACCGACGCGGGCCAGACCGCTGCGCGCGGCATCGTCGCGTGGACGTAGCGCGACCGCCTTGGTGTAGGACGCCGCCGCCTTGGCCTTGTCGCCGAGGCGCTCATAGGCGAGCCCCCGCGTGGTCCAGACTTGAGCATTATGCGGATCGGCCTCGGAGGCCTCGTCGAGGTCGGCTGCGGCTTCCTTGACCTTGCCCACCGCGAGATAGCTGATGGCGCGGCCGAGCAGCGGCTCCGGCTTCTGCGGATTGAGCCCGCTCGCTGCGCTGAAATCCGCGATCGCGAACTCGTGCTCGTTGCTCGCCTGATAGATCAGGGCGCGGCCATAGAGCGCGTGCGCATTGTAGGGATCGAGCGCGACCGCGCGGTTGAACTCCTCGAGCGCCGCCGCCGTCTCTCCCGATTTCGCAAGCGCCTGGCCCTTTGCCGTATGGCTCTGGGCCTCAGCGACATTGCCGGCGCTGACCGCGCTTTCGGCGGGCGCAGCAGCAGGCGCGGTAGCAGATTTGGGCGCGTCCTGGGGCTTGTCCTTCTCCGGCATCAGCGATCCCAGGTCGAACGAGCAGCCGGACAGTGCGAGCGCGATCAGTGAAAGTGTGACGGAGCGCCGCCACGGTCGGCACGACCGTGCCGGGCTGTGCTCGGGGAGAGGGGAGTCCATCTACGGGTTCGCTCGCGCTGGTGCCGCATCGGTAGTGCCCCGTCCCAGAAAAGGCACCGCTCACAAAACAATAACGCGGGCCCGGGGCCCGCGTCATCGAAAACTCAGTCTTGCAAGAACAGCAAAATCAGCGCGGTCCGCGCGGACCTGCGCCCGGGCCGCCACGGCCGCCAGCGCCACGCTCGCCACCGGGGCCAGCGCCGAACACCGGCTTCGGCTTCATCGGCAGCAGCCCTTCACGCTGCAGCTTCTTGCGGGCCAGCTTGCGCGCGCGGCGCACGGCTTCGGCCTTTTCGCGAGCCTTCTTCTCGGAGGGCTTTTCGTAGTGACCGCGGAGCTTCATCTCGCGGAAAATACCCTCGCGCTGCATCTTCTTCTTCAGCGCCTTGAGGGCTTGATCGACATTGTTATCGCGAACGAGAACCTGCACGCGGCATCCTCTTCAGTGGATCGGATTTGAATTCTGGTAAGTCAAAGGGGATGGCAGAAAGCACAAGCCCTTAACCTTGAGCGCGCGGATGTAACAGACAAAACCTGAGATGTCCATCGTCCAAGCGGCCTTTCGGGCCAAGATAAGCCATTAAATAGGGCAAAAATGCCCCCGTGTGGCCCTGATTTGGGTGATTTGGCGCCAATGACGGGGCCGTTCCCGGAGCTTTGATCCGGAGAACTCGGAAATCAGGGGAGACGTCCATGGAAATGAAGAAATATGCGGCCGAGGCCATCGGTACCTTTTGGCTCACATTCGCAGGGTGCGGGAGCGCGGTGATCGCAGCCGGCTTTCCGCAGGTCGGCATCGGCCTGGTCGGCGTGTCCCTGGCGTTCGGCCTGAGCGTCGTCACCATGGCCTACGCGATCGGCCATATCTCGGGCTGCCACCTCAACCCGGCCGTCACGGTCGGTCTTGCCGCGGGCGGCCGGTTCCCGACCGGACAGATCCTGCCCTATATCGTCGCGCAGGTCATCGGCGCGATTGTCGCGGCAACGCTGCTCTATGTGATTGCCAGCGGCGCCCCGGGCTTCGACGTCACCAAGGGCTTTGCGTCGAACGGCTATGGTGCGCATTCGCCCGGCCAGTACGGAATGGTGGTGTGCTTCATCACCGAAGTGGTGATGACCATGATGTTCCTGTTCATCATCATGGGCGCCACGCATGGAAGGGCGCCTGCGGGCTTCGCGCCGCTCGCGATCGGGCTTGCGCTGGTGATGATCCATCTCGTCAGCATTCCCGTCACCAACACGTCGGTGAACCCGGCGCGCAGCACCGGGCCCGCCTTGTTCGTCGGCGGCTGGGCGCTGGCGCAACTGTGGCTGTTCTGGCTTGCGCCGCTGATCGGCGGCGCACTCGGCGGCGTGATCTATCGCTGGCTCAGCGAAGAGCCGGCCGGCGTCGTCGCCGGTGTGAAGACCGCGTGATCGTCGGAGCATGATCCGGACCCGGAGGGCCGCGTTAGCACAAAGTGTGAAGCGGTTTTTCCTCGCGACAAACGCGGAACGCGTTTGCGCGGAGATCATGCTCAAATAAAGATCTAAAGTGCGACGATGATCGCGCTTTAGGGGGATCGCGCAGCGCCGCGGTCCCCTTACTTGCCGCGGGCGGGCGCGACCTCGGTGACGTGGCCCATCTTGCGGCCCGGCTTGGGTGTGCCCTTCCCGTAGAGGTGTACGGTGGCTCCGGGGACCGTGAGCCACTCTGTGTAGCGGTTGATCTCGTCGCCGATCAGGTTGGTCATGGTGACGACCTCGCCGTACCGCACGGGCTTGCCGAGCGGCCAGCCGGCGATGGCGCGGATATGCTGCTCGAACTGCGAGACGGACGCGCCGTCGAGCGTCCAGTGCCCGGAATTATGCACGCGCGGCGCAATCTCATTCACCAGCACCTTCGGTCCCGTGCCGTTGGCGAGCACGAACATCTCGACTGCCAGCACGCCGACATAATCGAGCGCGTCGGCGATCTTGCCGGCGACGTTGCGCGCCTCCTCGGCAAGAGCATCCGGAATCGCGGCCGGCGCGCGCGAGATCTTGAGGATGTGATCGCGGTGCTCGTTCTCGGTGACGTCGAAACACTCGACCTGGCCTTCGGCCGAGCGCGCGGCGATCACGGAAATCTCGCGCTCGAACGGCACGAAGGCTTCGAGGATCGCCGACTTGGTGCTGAGGCCGGTCCACACTTTCGCGATGTCGTCGCCCTCGCGGATGATGGCCTGGCCCTTGCCGTCATAGCCGAAGCGGCGCGTCTTCAGCACGGCCGGAAGCCCGATCCTGACGATTGCCTCGCGCAACGATGCGACCGAGGTGACGTCGGCATAGGCAGCGGTGCCGATCCCGAGCCGGGTGATGAATTCCTTCTCGGCCAGCCGGTCCTGGGTGGTCTCGAGGATCTTGCGGTTGGGCAGCACGGGGCGGCGCGCGTCCAGCACCAGCGCGGCCGCGGCCGGCACGTTCTCGAACTCGTAGGTGATGACGTCGACGTCGTTCGCGAACAGCTCGAGCGCCTCGACGTCGGCATATTCCGCGCAGGTCGCGTTGAGCACGACGTCGAAGGCCGGTGAGTCCGGGTCGGGCGAAAACACCTGGCAGCGCAAGCCGAGCCGCGCCGCGGCCATCGCAAGCATCCGTCCCAATTGTCCGCCGCCGAGGATTCCGATGGTGTCGCCGGGCTTCAGCTTCACCCGTTTGGTGCCAGTCACGCCTTGTCCTCCGGGCGCTCGCCCACGGCGTCGGTCTGCGCTTTGCGCCAGGCGACAAGGCGGTCTGAGAGGGCCGGATCGGATAGGGCCAGCACGGCCGCGGCCAGCAGCGCAGCGTTGATCGCGCCCGCCTTGCCGATGGCGAGCGTGCCGACCGGGATGCCGGCGGGCATCTGCACGATCGAGTGGAGCGAATCGACGCCCCTCAGCGCCTTGGATTCGACGGGGACGCCGAACACCGGCAGTTCCGTCAGCGCCGCCGTCATGCCGGGCAGATGCGCAGCACCGCCGGCGCCGGCGATGATGACCTTGAAGCCTTCGGCCTTGGCGCCCTTGGCAAAGGTGAACAACCGGTCCGGGGTGCGGTGGGCCGAGACGATGCGGCTTTCGCAGGCGACGCCGAGCGCCGTGAGCGTATCGGCGGCATGCCGCATCGTGTCCCAATCCGACTGGCTTCCCATGATGATGGCGATCGGCGCGGTCATGACGTCAATTGTGCTCGGGAATGCAGAAACATAGGCCAGATTATCGGTTCCGGCCGGCGGCTCGCAAGGCGGTGGCAAGGAGAAGGGAATGCACTATCCTGTCTTGGTGAATCCCCGCAAGCCTTCATTGAGCAGGACGCCCATGAAGAAACCAAAAAGGGCGATCGCTGCGAAGGCAAAAAAGGGCCGGAAAAGCAGCGGGAGCCGAGCCAAACCCGCGGCCAGGCGCGCGGCCCGGTCGGCGGGCCAGCCCGCTGTGACCACCGGAGAGGCCAAGAACGCCAAGGCGATCATCCGCAACCTGCGCACGAGGCTCGCCCAGGCTCAACGGCGCATCGACGAGCTGGAGGCTGCCGCCGACACGGACTTCCTGCTCGGCATCCCGAACCGGCGCGGCTTCGAGCGCGAGCTGCACCGTGCGATTGCCTACATGACGCGCTACGCCGCCCGTGGCGCGCTGATCGTGCTCGACGTCGACCGCCTGAAGCCCATCAACGACTCCTTCGGTCACGCTGCCGGCGACGAGGTGCTCAAGGCGATCGCCGGCACGCTGACGCGGCAGGTCCGCGCCTCCGACGTGGTCGGCCGCCTCGGCGGCGACGAGTTTGCGCTGCTGTTGTGGAACCTCAGCGAGACCGATGCCAGGGCCAAGGCCGCAGCTTTCGAGCAGGCGATCGACGATTTGTCCTTTGTCTTTCGCGACCAGCGCGTGAATGCGGGTGCCTCCGCCGGCGTCGCGCTGCTAGGATCTCACGCCGAGGCAGGCCGCGCCCTGGAGGAAGCCGATGCGGCCATGTATGTGCGCAAGGCCCAGCGGCGGCATGAGCCGCGGATCAGATTGATCAGTAGTTAGGGGTTGAATCGATTGGGCCGCAGGCTCGCTCAACTCTCCCGCTTGCGGGGGAGGTCGAGCGAAGCGCCGGGTGGGGGCTCTCTCTACGTTGGGAGTATCGATTGCGGAGACACCCCCACCCCAGCCCTCCCCCGCAAGCGGGAGAGGGAGCGCACCTTTTGTGTGGCAGCGATCGAACGTAAAGCGATTGCGCTTCAAAGCGCGCTGAGGTCTTCCGGCACGTTGCCGAACTTGCGCAGCAGCTTGGCGTCGCCGAACTCGCCAGTCATGGGATCGCCGCTGCGGCTGAACGCGATCGCGCCGATATGGCCGGCGCCGTGCGCCAGGATCTCGGCGCGCCGCAGCGCGGCGGCCGAGGTCTGACATTCCTCCGCGGCGCCCGCGACCGGCGATCCATCTTCGTCGGTGAGGAAAGGCAGTGCGACATAGTAGGTGACATCGGACATGGTCGGCTCCGAGTGCTCGTTGGCTACGCGGCGCTGGAGGTGCTCCGCATCTTGTTGCGCGACGTCTCGGGAATGCAGCCGGCCGAAATTGCCGCCTGCAATTCCTCGAGCTCCGCTTCCAGATATTCGTTGGCCATGATCAGCGCCTTGATGGTGCTGCGCAGATTGCCGTCACACATCGCGATCGCCTGATCGCAGGCTTGTTCATAATGGCTGTTGTCGAAGGCGGCTGCGGACATGGCATTTCCCCGGAAGCTGGTTGAGGCTCGAATGTTCTTCTTTTGTTCTTTTTGAGTCAAGTGGAATCCGATGCGCGGAAAACGCATCGGGCGCACCGGCTGGGATCAGGCGATGATGTCGGGCGTGATCTGGTCTTCGATGAAGGCGATACGGTCGCGCAACAACAGCTTGCGTTTCTTCAGACGCTGTAACCGCAACAGGTCGGGGGCGGGCGATTGATGCAATGCATCGATCGCCGCATCGAGATCTCGGTGTTCCTGCTGCAACCGGGCGAGCTCGGCTTCGAGTTCGCGCTCGTGTTCATTGGTCATGATGTGCGGTAGCCGGAAAACCCGATGAGGTTGCGAAAGCCTGTGGAAGGCCTGTGGAAAGTATCGTCCTTGCGCGACGTGATCGCAAGCGATCTGGGTCCCCTATCAACGGTCTCTCGCAAAGATATTTCAGTGAATCGCGCCGCCAGCGCGCAGGCGCATTGAAATCATGGATGATTCCTGCGGCGGTTCCTTACTCACTGTTCATTACATATGAATTTTCAAAAATGACAGTGGGACTACGGATACTTATCGACAGAACGAATCGGTGATGTACACTTCTTCGTCCGGATCGAATCCTGAGGTTCAACCCTACCGAGGAGGTTTCGAATGACAATTCAGGCACATCTTGTTGAATTGGAGCGGAAGCACAAACTTCTCGAAAACGAATTGCACGAAGCTCTCGTGCACCTTTCAACAGACGACCTGCAAATTGTTGAGTTGAAGCGCCGGAAGTTGATGGTCAAGGACCAGATCGAGCGGTTGAGGCACGGCGCCGACGACACGCTCCACTAGCAACCCCCGTACACAAGTAGGCCTGGTCTCGCACCCCTTCACGCAGGGATGAGAGCTGTTGCGCTCATCCCTGCGTCGAGGTGCGAAGCCTCGTGCGATTAGTTTCGTGCGATGCTTAAAGCGCGATGAGATGAATCGTCATCGCGCTTCAGGTTGTTGTTTGAGCATGATCTCCGCGCAAACGCCTTCCGCGTTTGTCGCGAGGGAAAACCGCTTCGCACTTTGCGCTAACGCGGCCCTCCGGATCTGGATCATGCGCTAGATGTTTGCGAGCTCGGCGACGTGGTCGGCGATCGCGAGCGATGACGTCAGGCCGGGCGACTCGATCCCGAAGAGATTGATCACGCCATCCACGCCGTGATCGCGCGGGCCCTGCATCAGGAAATCCTGCGTGGCCACCGCCGGCGGGACGATCTTCGGCCGTATGCCCGAATAGCTCGGCATCAACGCGCCATCAGGCAGGTCCGGCCAGTATTTGCGGATTGCCGGATAGAATCGCTCCGCGCGTGCGGGGTCGACGGCATAGTCGATCGTTTCGATCCACTCCACGTCGGGACCGAAGCGCGCCTGGCCTGCCATGTCCAGCGTCAGGTGCACGCCGAGTCCGCCGGGCTCGGGCACGGGATAGATCAGCCGTGAGAACGGCGCCTTGGTGCTGCAGCTGAAATAGTTGCCCTTGGCGAGATAGATCGGCGGAATCCGGTCGAGCGGCATGCCATCGATGTTGCGCGCCACCGTCGTCGCTGAAAGACCTGCCGCGTTGACCAGCAGGCTGCATTGCAGCGTCATCGGCGCCTCGCCGCCGGCATCGATTTCGACGACGCCGCCTGACGCCTTGGCGCGGATCAGCGGCGTGTGAAACGCGAACGCGGCTCCCGCCGCTTCGGCCTCGCCGCGCAGCGAGAGCATGTAGGCGTGGCTGTCGATGATGCCGGTCGAGGGCGAGAGTAACGCGGCATCGCAGGCGAGCGCCGGCTCCAGCGCGCGCGCGGCGTCGCCTGCGAGCATCTGCATATCGAGCACGCCATTGGCCTCGGCATGTGCCTTGATCGATTGCAGCTTCTCGGTCTCTTTCGGATTGGTCGCGACGATCAGCTTGCCGCAATTTTTGTGCGGAATGTTGCGCTCGGCGCAGTAGCGGTAGAGCGCATGCTTGCCGCTGACGCACAGCCGCGCCATCCAGCTCCCGGCCCGGTAGTAGATCCCGGCATGGATCACCTCGCTGTTGCGCGAGGAGGTGACGGTGCCGATGGCCTCCGCCGCTTCCAGCACGATCACCTCGCGCCCGGCCTGGGCGAGCTTTCGGGCGACCGCGAGCCCAACCACGCCCGCTCCGATGACGACGCAGTCAACTCTATCCATGGTGGAACGGCAGGTCCGTGAGTGGCGGGGCCAAGGAGTTCAACAAGGGGCTCAACGAGAGGCTTAAGAAACCGCACCCAAGGCGGCTCTCCATTAAGGAAGAATTTATCATGTCAGGGCAATTGCCGTATCTGGCGCCACATTTTTCTGTCGTGCTGACAGGCGTTTACCCGATCCCAACCCGTGAGACCAGACAATCCGGAGTTGAAATCGCGGGTGGCTGATGGCTGACAAGAACTGGCACGCGAGCGGCACGATTCTGACGTCTGTGCAGGCCCTGGCGTGCCTGGCCTGCACGGTCGCGCCCGCGCGCGCCTTTGCGCTGTCCGACAATTTCGCCCCGCAGAGCTACCTGGGCCGGCTCGATCCCAATCTGGTCTGGGAGGCGCTGCTCGGCGGCATCGCGGTGTGCTCGTTCCTGGCGGCCATCGTGCTGTGGATCCACTCGGCGTTGCGGCGAGCCAGGCGCATGCAGTTGCGGCGCAATGCGTTCGTTTCGTCCGCCATGAACAACCTGAACCAGGGCATCGTGATGACCGACGCCCAGCGACGGATCATCTTCTGCAACGACCGCTATCTCGAAATCTACGGGCTGACGCGCTCGGATCTCTGGAACGACATGACCGGGGCCGACATGCTCAGGCTGCGTCGCGATCGCGGCGTGCTCGGCGTGAGCGACGACGAGTTCTACGATGAGGCCGCAAGCTCGAACGGCCTGATCACCGAGCTGCCGGGGGGGCGGGCCATCCTGGTGAAATATTTCGTGCTGCCGAATGGCGGCTCGGTGGCGACGCATCTCGACGTCAGCGAGCAGCGCAACCTGTCGCGGCAGCTTGCCTCGACCAAGCAATTCCTGGAATCGGTGCTCGACAACGTTCCGGTCTGCGTGGCCGCGAAGAACATCGAGGACGGCCGCTACATCTTCGCCAACCGCGCCTTCGAGCGTTTTTCGCGCTATTCGCGTGATCGCATCGTCGGCAAGCGCGCCGACGAGATCTTCCGCCCTGCCACCGCAGCCAGCATCGATGCGGCGGATCGCGCGGCGCTGGCGTCGGCCGAGGGTCAGTACCGCAGCGAGATCAAGGTCGAGCGGGGCGCGGAGAACCGCGTGCTGTCCTCGGTCCGCGTGATCGCCCGCAACCAGAACAACCAGCCCGAATTCCTCATCGCCCTGTTCGAGGACGTCACCGACAGGCAATCGCTCTCGGAGGAATTGGAAAGCACCAAGAAATTCCTCGAGCTCGTGGTCGACAACATTCCGGTCGCGCTGATCGTGGAGCAGGTCAAGGACGGCCGCTACCTGCTCGCCAATCGCAGCGCGGAGGCGATCCTCAACCGCAGGCGCGAGGATGCCACGGGCCTCACCGCTTCCGACATCTTCAACGCCAAAGAGGCCAAGCTGATCATCGCGCGCGACGAGGCCGCGATCAAGAAGCGGGGAATGATCACCGAAGAGCATCCTATCTCGACCAAGGATGGCTTGCGGCTGTTCCTCACCCGCCGCGCCACTGTGCTCAACGATGCTGGCGAGCCGGAATATCTGATCAAGACCCACGAGGACGTCACCGACCGCCGCCAGACCGAGTCGCGCATGGCGCACATGGCCTATCACGACGGCCTGACCGACCTGCCCAACCGCGCCGCCTTCCTCCAGGCGCTGACGCAGATGATCGAGGCCTGCGAGGGCACCAGTGAGGAGTTCGCCGTGCTCTGCGTCGACCTCGACGGGCTGAAGGAGGTCAACGACGTCTTCGGCCATGCGCTCGGCGACAAGCTCCTCGTCGAGGTCGCCCAGCGGCTCCAGGACGCCGCCCGTGGTGGTGTGGTCGCGCGGCTGTCCGGCGACGAATTCGGCCTCATCATAGATGGCAAGCAGCCCGACACGGGTCTGGCGCTGGCCCGCCAGCTTGGTGAAGCCCTATCCCAGGAATTCCAGATCGACGGCCGCGCGGTGCGCGCCGGGGTCACCACCGGCATATCGGTCTTCCCGCACAACGGCGCGGACGCCGCCTCGCTGCTCGCCAATGCCGGGGCAGCGCTGTTCCGCGCCAAGCAGAAGTCGCGCGGCACGATCAGCCTCTACCAGCCCGAGATGGACCAGCAGATCCGCGACCGGCGCGTGCTGCACCAGGACCTGTCGAAGGCGATCAAGAACGGCGAGCTCTCGCTCGCGTTCCAGCCGCAGGGCGTCGCCGGTCACACCGTCGCCGAGAGCGAGATCATCGGCTTCGAGGCGCTGGCGCGCTGGCAGCACCCGGTCCGCGGCCAAGTCTCGCCGGCCGAGTTCATTCCGATCGCGGAGGAGAGCGGTCTGATCGTCGAGATGGGCGAGTGGATCCTGCGCCAGGCCTGCCGCGAGTCGGCCTCCTGGGCCAAGCCGCTCCAGGTCGCGGTCAACCTCTCGCCGGCGCAGTTTGCCCATGGCGACGTGGTCGGCCTCGTCCACTCGATCCTGCTGGAGACCGGGCTTTCACCCGGCCGGCTCGAGCTCGAAATCACCGAGGGCGTGCTGATCGAGGATTTTGATCGCGGCCTCGCGCTGCTGCGCCGCCTGAAGGCGCTGGGCGTGCGGATCTCGATGGACGATTTCGGCAGCGGCTATTCCTCGCTGAGCTATCTCCAGGCGTTCCCGTTCGACAAGATCAAGATCGACCGCGCCTTCGTGATCAATCTCGGCCGTAATCCGCAATCGGCAGCGATCGTGCGTGCCGTGATCGATCTCGGTCATGGCCTCGAAATGTCGATCATCGCCGAAGGCGTCGAGACGATCGAGCAACTCGCCTTCCTCGCCAAGGAGGGCTGCGACGGCGTGCAGGGCTATCTGCTCGGCAAGCCCTTGCCGATCGGGCAATATGGCCGCCTCATCGGCCGCGCCGAGACGATGGAGCTTGCGCTCAAGACCGGCTAGTGCGCGGGTCGCGCTCTGGCCATCTGTTTGTGCATGATCTCCGCGCAAACGCGTTCCGCGTTTGTCGCGAGGAAAAACTGCTACACACTTTTCCGGATCATGCGCTAGTGATGGCGAAGTCCTCGCTTCGTTCGTTCACGACGGCTTCATGGCGGATTACGACCTCGCGATCATCGGCGGTGGCCTGAACGGCGTCAGCATCGCGCGCGACGCCGCCGGGCGCGGCCTTCGCGTCATTCTGTTGGAGCAGGGCGATCTCGGTGGCGCGGCCTCGTCGGCGACGCCGCATTTGATCCACGGCGATCTCTCGGTGCTGGAGCGTCGCGGCTTCCGTCGCGTGCGCCGGGCGCTGGCCGAGCGCAAGGTGTGGCTCGCGATCGCCCCGCATCTGGTTCGTCCGATGCGCTTCGTCATCCCTGCGCATTCCGAGGAACGTCCACCCTGGTTGCTGCGCACCGGTCTCCTGCTCTACGACCGCCTTGCAGGGCGCGGCGGCTTGCCGCCGTCCTCGACCATCGACATCACGCATCATCCGGTCGGCAACGCGTTGAGGCGGCCGTTCGGCACCGCCTTTGAATATTCGGATTGCGTCGTCGATGATTCCAGGCTCGTTGTCTTGACCGCGCTGGACGCGGCGGAGCGCGGCGCAGTGATCCGCACCGGCGCGCGCTGCGTGCGGGCCGATCGCGCCGATATCTGGCGGCTCGCCGTCGTCGATCGCGGCCACCGCAGGGTCATCACGACCCGCGCGCTCGCGAACACCAGCGGCGGATGGAGCGTGAGCGTCGCCGAGACCGTGCTCCGACAGCCGCCACCGCGCGCGGGCGCTGTCGTGCAGATCAGCCAGATCGTCGTGCCGCGGCTGTTCGAACCCGACAATGTCTACGTCTTCCAGAACAGCGATGGCCGCCTGATCTTCGCAAGCCCGTTCGAGCGTGATTTCACCCTGATCGGCACCGTGACGCATGACTTCAGGGGCGATCCGGCGATCGTCGCCATGCCGGCCGCTGATGTGAGCTATCTCTGCGAGGCCGCCAGTCGCTATTTTCGCGAGCCTGTCGTGCCGGTCGATGTGGTGCGGACGATGTCGGGCGTCAATCTGGCGCCTGCCCCCGGGCGCCGGCGCGATGGTGCGCTCGCATTCGATGCGCGGCGGCGCAAGGCGCCGCTGATCACTATGTTCGGCGGCGATGTCACGACGGCGCGGTGGCGCGCCGAGCGGGCGGTGACCAGGCTGACGCCGTTCTATCCGATGTCGCGGCCCTGGACGGGGGCGGTGGCGCTTCCGGGCGGGGACTTTCCCTGGCAGAGCTTCGAGGCGGAAGTCGACGCCGCGCGCGACCGCTGGCGCTTTCTCTCCGAGGCGCAGGCGCAACGCCTGGTGGGCGCCTATGGCTCGCGGCTGTCGGCCGTGCTGGGGGAGGCGACGAGTCGCGCCGAACTGGGGCCGGCTTTCGGTCCCGAACTGACGGGAGCCGAGGTGCGCTACCTCATGCAAACCGAATGGGCCCGCTTCCCCGACGACGTCCTGTGGCGCCGCTCCAAGCTCGGACTGAGCATGCCGCCCGCCGATCACGACGCGCTGGTGGCGTTCATGGCGAATGCGGTGTGAATGATCGGCATCGAACCGGTTGAGCCGACGGCGTTCCACCGCTAGCGTGCGGCTGCATTGGGGCCGGCAGGGAACATGGCTGACGAACTCGAGGGGATCAAGGCGGCCGACGCGGCCAGGCCGGGCGCGCATCCGGCGACGGGTCGGCCGCTGCTGCGCATTGACGGCGTGGTGAAGAATTTCGGCGCGTTCCGCGCGGTCGACGGCGTGTCGCTCGACATCGGGGCGGGCGAGTTCTTTGCGCTGCTCGGTCCCTCCGGCTGCGGCAAGACCACGCTATTGCGCATGCTGGCCGGTTTCGAGGCGCCGGACGCGGGGCGCATCCTGCTTGGCGGCAGCGACATCGCGCAGGCGCTGCCGCACGAGCGGCCCGTCAACATGATGTTCCAGAGCTACGCGCTGTTTCCGCATCTTTCGGTGCGCGACAACATCGCTTTCGGCCTGAAGCGCGCCGGCATGGCGCGCGCCGATATCGCCACGCGCGTGGCCGAGATGGTTGCGCTGGTGAAGCTGGACGGGATGGAGAAGCGCAAGCCGGACCAGCTCTCCGGCGGTCAGCGGCAGCGCGTCGCGCTGGCGCGTGCGTTGGCGCGCCGCCCGCAACTGCTGCTGCTCGACGAGCCGCTGGCGGCGCTCGACAAGAAACTGCGTGAAAGTACGCAAGGAGAGCTGATGGAGCTGCAGCGCCGGCTCGGCATGACCTTCATCATCGTCACCCACGATCAGGAGGAGGCGATGACGATGGCGACGAGAATCGGCGTGATGGACGCCGGCAAGCTCGTGCAGGTCGCATCGCCGCGCGAGCTCTATGAGGCGCCGCGCTCGCGATGGATCGCGCAGTTCGTTGGCGACATCAACCTGTTCGAGGGCGAGCGGCAATCGCGTGAAGCCCATCGCGTGACCATTGCCACCCGCGATGCCGGAACGCTCGTCGTGGCCGAGCCGCGCGCGCCGGTCGGCAAGACGACAGTGTCGGTGGCGATCCGCCCCGAGAAGGTCAAGCTTTCGCGCCGTGCGCTCGATGGTGATGCGGACCAGGGGCCTGCGATCAATCGGCTAGAAGGCACCGTCAGCGACGTCTGCTATCTTGGCGGCAGCACCGCCTACAAGGTGAAGCTCGATGCAGGTGGCACGGTGCGGTCCGCGATCGCGAATACCGCGCGCCGCGACAGCGATGCGTACAGCGTGAACCAACGCGTGGTGGTTTGGTTCACGTCAAATGATTGCGTGGTGCTGGAGCAATGAGCGCGCGCCGCATCTTTGCCAGGCCCGCGCGCTTTGCCGCGATCGCGCCTTACCTCTGGATGGCGCTGTTCTTCCTGGTGCCGTTCGGCTTCGTGCTGAAGATCAGCCTGTCGCAGACGGCGATCGCGCAGCCGCCTTACGAGCCGGTGTTCGACTTCACCGCGGGATGGGCGGCGATCAAGGCCGCGTTCGGCGCGCTGTCGATCGAGAACTTCAAGCTGCTCGTCTCCGACGACCTGTACGTGTTTGCCTATGTCAGAAGCCTCACCGTCGCGATCACGGCCACCGCGATCTTGCTCCTGATCGGCTATCCCATCGCCTATGGCATGGCGCGGCTGCCGGCGCGCTGGCAGGCGGTGGCGATGGTGCTGGTCATCGTGCCGTTCTGGACCTCGTTCCTGATCCGCATCTACGCCTGGATCAACATCCTGCAGCATGACGGCCTGCTCAACCAGATCCTGCTCGCCTTGCATCTCGTCAGCCAGCCGGTGGTGTGGCTCTCCACCGACAGCGCGATGTATCTCGGCATCGTCTATTCCTACCTGCCGTTCATGATCCTGCCGCTCTATGCGACGCTCGCCAAGATGGAGCCGGCGCTGGAGGAGGCCGCCGCCGATCTCGGCGCGCCGCCGGGGGCGGTGTTCTGGCTGGTCACCTTTCCGCTGTCGCTGCCCGGCGTCGGCGCCGGCGTGTTGCTCTGCTTCATTCCGATCGTCGGCGAGTTCGTGATCCCGGATCTGCTTGCTGGCTCCAACTCGCTGATGATTGGCCAGACGCTGTGGCTGGAATTCTTCACCAACAAGGACTGGCCAGTCGCATCCGCAGCAGCCATCATTCTGCTGATCGTGCTGCTCGCACCGCTGCTGCTCTACGAACGGGTCCAGCGGCGGCAATTGGAGGAGCGGTGAGATGGGCAAGGTCTCCCGCCTCTCCCGCTTCAACGTCGCCTCGCTCGCGCTGGGGCTGGCGTTCCTTTATCTGCCGATCCTCATCCTCGTCATCTATTCCTTCAATGCCTCGCGGCTGGTGACGGTGTGGGGCGGCTGGTCGCTGCGCTGGTATCGCGAGTTCTTCAACGACCGCGCCATGATCGAGGCGGCCTGGATGAGCCTGCGCGTCGCGGTCGCTTCGGCCAGCATCGCGACCGTGCTCGGAACGCTGGCCGCGGTGGCGCTGTCGCGCGGCGAGGGATTTCGCGGCCGCACGCTGTTCTCGGGGATGCTCTATGCGCCGCTGGTGATGCCGGAGGTGATCACCGGCCTGTCGCTCTTGCTGCTGTTCGTCGCCTTGAACGCCGAGCGCGGCTTCTGGACGGTGACGATCGCGCACACCACGCTGACGATGTGCTTCGTCGCCGTCGTGGTGCAGTCGCGCCTCGGCTCGCTCGACCGCTCGCTCGAGGAGGCCGCCATGGATCTCGGCTGCGCCCCCGTCCGTGCCTTCCTTTTGGTCACGCTGCCGCTGATCGCGCCGGCGATCGTGGCCGGCTGGATGCTGGCCTTCACGCTGTCGCTCGACGATCTCGTGATCGCGAGCTTCACCACCGGCCCCGGCTCGGCGACGCTGCCGATCCGGATCTATTCCGAGGTGCGGCTCGGGGTGAAGCCCGAGATCAACGCCATCTGCACGCTGGTGATCGGCCTGATTGCCATCGTCATCGTCATTGCCTCGCTCGCCTCGAAACTGTCGAGCTCGCAGGGCGAGAGCGCGGCGCCGCTTTGAGCAGGGAGCAATCATGACCTTTGCCTATCAGATCCTGATCCACACCCCGGTCTGGGTGTTCGCGCTGCTCGCCTTTCTGGTGTGGCAGGGCATCAAGGCCATGCAGCCGCGCACGACGCCGATCTGGCGCGCTCTGATCGTGCCGGTCGTGTTCATCGTCTGGGGCGTCTCGCGGATCGGCTTCGGCCATCAGGATAGCGCGTGGCCGTTCGTTGCCTGGATCGCGGCGGCTCTGGCGCTGCTGCCGCTCGGTATCCTGACGCCGCGCCCGTTCGAGATGGATCACAAGAGCGGCGAGATCATCCGTCCCGGCAGCGCGTTTCCGCTGATCCGCAACCTCATCGTGTTCGGCCTGCAATATAGCGTGGGCGTGATCTCGGCGATCGATGCGAGCGACCGCGCGCTCGCGATCATCGTCGGCCGCGCCGTCTCGGGCGCGACCGCCGGCTATTTCATCGGCTCGACCATCGCGCTGCTGGTCGCCTATCGCAGGAAGCGCGTCGTGGAGTGATCGGCTCGACCGCGGCGCCCGTTTGAGGCTTCCCTGCCCGTAGAATGCGACCGAGTCGCGAAAAGCCGCGGTCGATGGCAGCAGGTCGATGCGAACCTATCTCGACCGAGACCGATCCTTGGGCCCGCTTGGTATCTAGGTTAACCGTTCGTATAGCTTGTCTGGTTATCGTCGCGTCGCTTGGGGAAGGGTGGGCGATGAAGCAGCTCCATATTGGCGTGGTCAGCGCAGCTCTGGCCTTATTCTGTCTCGCTGTTCGGCCGTCGGCCGGCGCGACGCAGATGGTGTCGCTACTGTACAATGGCTCGCCGCAGTCGCCGCAGCAGATTGGCTCGGACGAATTTCGCCGCAAGCTCGTCGAGATCGCGCAAGGCCGTATCATCCTCGACGAACGTGGTGGCATCACGTTGGGCAGCGAGACCGCGATCCTTGCCGCAATGCGCAGTGGTGTGGTCGATATGGCGACCCTGTCTGGCTCCGTCGTCAGTTCCGCCGTCCCTGAATTCGGCGTATTCGACGTGCCGTTCCTGTTCCGCGATGCTGCGCAAGCCAAGGCGGTCGCGGAGGGGCCGGTCGGCGCTCTATTCGCCAAGCATTTCGCCGACAAGGGATTGGTGCTGCTCGCGATCGGCAAGCAGGGCTTTCGCAACGTCACCAATTCGAAGCGGCCGATTCATTCTCCCGCAGACCTCCAAGGGCTGAAGATTCGCGTTCTGCCGAACGAGGTCTATCAGATGACCTTCAAAGCGCTGGGCGCCGAGGTCGTGCCGATGGAGTTCACGCAGGTGTACTCCGCATTGAAGGACGGCCGCATCGATGGGCAGGAGAACCCGGTCATGACGATTGCGACCAGCCATCTCGAGGAAGTGCAAAAATATGCCAGCCTGACAGGGCATTTCTTCGCGCCCATCGCCTTCGTCGCCAATCGCGATGTGTTCCAGGCCCTGAAGCCGGCCGACCAGGCCGCGATCATTGCCGCTGCCAAGGCCGGTGCGGAGGCGACCTGGCAGAGCGGCGTCGCGGAGGAGACGAAGAAGCTCGAGGAGCTGCGCAAAGCTGGCATGGAGATCATCGAAAAGGTCGATCGCCAGCCGTTCATCGATGCCGTGAAGCCCCTGGAGCCCGAATTCGAGAAGCGCTTCGGCAAGGATCTGCTCGCCCGGATCCGGGCTACGCCGTAATTCCCCGGGAAATGTTATGAAACTTTCATTGCTCCTGTCGCGCATCGGCATCCGCCCACGCATCTTCGGCGGCTTCGCACTGGTGCTGGGTTTCCTCTGCGTGTTGGCGCTGCTCGCCGTCTTGCGGCTGTCCGAGATCGGCGGCACTGTCGGAGATCTCGTCACCAGCGCTGATGGTGATGCCGGCATGGCGAGGGTGCATGCCGCGCTGCTCTCGGCGAACGTCACCGTCGAGAAATTCATCCGTACGCGCAATATCGGCGACCGCGATAGCGCCATGAAGGCGATCGACGGCTTTGGCCAGACGTTTGATCAGGTCGACCAGCAATTCGCTCGCCTGCCGGCGATTGCCGCGGGCCGAAGCGCGTTGGTGGGTGCGCTTGGCGCTTATCGAAATTCCTTCACGGCGGTAGCTGGCGCCGTCGATCGTCTGCGCAACGCGAGCACCAGGGGCGAGGCGCTCGGCGCCTCAGCAGGCCTCGACGTCAGCGCGATCAATGTGACGCTCGCCAACCAGCCCGACCGTCTGCTCCAGCCGCTGCGTCTGGCCGGCACGGTGGATGCGATGCGCGTGGCAGTGCTGCGTTTCACCATCACCCAGGCTCAGGTCGACGCCGATGATGCTTCGCTGACGATCGGCTATGCACTGACCGCGGTTGCCGATAGCGAGGCAGAAATCGCCGATATCGAGGCGCCACGACTGAAGAGCCTGATCGCAGCTCTGAAGAAGGCTCTTGCCGATCAATCGGCGACACTGACCGAGCTTTCTGCCGCGATAGGCGAGCTGCGCAAGGCGCAAGCCGATCTCGTCAAATCCAGCAGCACGATCGACGCCAAGACAGCCGAGATCAACCGGGCCCTCGGCGCTACGCGCACCGAGCAGAGCCGGCTGACGGCAGAGTCGGTCGATCATACGCGCAATCTCGTGTTCACGGTCGCCGCGTCCGCGCTCGTCTTGGGTGCACTGCTGGCCTGGCTGATCGGACGCAGCGTGTCGCGTCCAATCGGCCAGATGACCTTGCGCATGCAGAGCCTTGCAGCGGGCGAGCTCGATGAGGCGATCCCGGGTGGCGGGCGCGGCGACGAGATTGGTCATATGGCTGGAGCGGTCGAAGTGTTCCGCCAGAATGCGCAGACCGTCCGGCGCATGGAGCAGGAGGCCGCAGCGCAGCGTGCCGCAGCCGAGACAGAACGTGCGTCGATGATGGCTCAGCTTGCCGATCGCTTCGATAGCGGCATGGAGGGCGTCATTGGCGGCGTCTCAAGCCGCGCCGAGGAGATGGGACAGAGCGCCGAAAGTCTCGCCCGCGTCGCCGAGCGCGGTCGCTCGCTCGCCGAGCAGGTCGCCGCGACGTCGGCCCAAGCTTCCTCGAATGTGCAGACCGTTGCGGCCGCAACGCATCAACTTGCCGCCTCGATCAAGGAGATCTCGAGCCAGGTCGCACGCTCCGTATCGGTGTCGGACCAGGCCAAGGTTGAGGCGTCCCGTACCGAGGCGCTGATGCGCGCGCTGTCGGATTCCGCCGAGCGGATTGGTACGGTGGTCCAACTCATCCAGGCGATCGCGAGCCAGACCAATCTCCTGGCCCTCAATGCCACGATTGAGTCGGCGCGAGCCGGTGATGCAGGCAAGGGCTTTGCCGTGGTCGCAAACGAAGTGAAGAGCCTTGCAACTCAGACCGCGCGCGCCACCGGGGAGATCGCAGGGCTCGTCGCGGAGATCCAGGGCTCGACCGGACAGTCCGTCGCCGCGATCGGCCAGATCGGCAAAACCATCGCTGAGATGACGGAGATCGCGACTACGATTGCCTCCGCCGTCGAGGAGCAGGGTGCGGCAACCAGCGAGATCGCCCGCAATGTCGAGCAGGCCGCAAACGGCACGGCGGCCGTGACCGACCAGGTCGGCGCAGTCCGCACCGTGGCTGGAGAGACCGACGCCGGCGCCGAAGCTGCACTCACGGCGGCTTCGGCATTGCAAGATCAAGCACGGGCGCTCAAGAAAGACGTCGCAGAATTCTTACAGACTGTGCGCAAGGCGGGGTGAGGGCATCTGCGCGGCGCCGTCCTTCTTCGGCGTATCGTGGCGACCTGGCTGGCCGCGCCATCTCGGGCGCGACCGCGGGTCATTTCATCGGCACGACCATCGCGCTGCTGGTCGCCTATCGCAGGAAGCGCACTGCTGATAGTTAGGACTTCACCGCACCCGCGGTGAGGCCGCCCACCATGTAGCGGCGGAAGGCGTAGTAGATCGCGGCCGGCGGCAGCGCGTAGATGAAGCCGGTCGTCATCAACAGCTCCCACGGCGAGTCGTCGGCGGCGAGGAAGTTGCCGAGCGCGACGGGGAGGGTGATCTCGCGGTCGTTCGACAGCAGCAGGAACGCGTAGAGATATTCGTTCCAGGCCAGCAGCACCGCATAGGTGCCGATCGCGACCAGCGAGGGCATCATCAGGGGCAGATAGACCAGGCGGAAGATCTGCAGCGTGGTGGCGCCGTCCATCACCGCGGCTTCATCGAGCTCGACCGGCAGCTTGTCGGAGGCCTGCTTCAACACCCAGATCGCGTATGGCGAGGCGATCGTCACCATCGCAAGGATCAGCGACCAGTGATTGTTGAGGAGGCCGTAATTGCCCATGGTCCGGTACATCGGCACGGCGAGGAACGCCGCCGGGATGAAATAGGTGAAGAGCGCGAGATTCATCACCACGCGCCCGCCGGGCACGCGCAGCCGCGAGATCGAGAACGCCGCCGCGGTCGCGATGAACAGCGTCAGCGCACCGACGGACGCCGCGATCACCACGGAATTCCAGAACTGGACGTAGAAGTCGCGCAGGAAATAGTGCTGCTGATTGAACACGATCGAGAAGTTGTGCAGCGTCGGATGGTCCGGCCACAGTTTTCCGGAGAACGCGTCTTCCTTCGGGGAGATCGCGAACAGGAACATGTGATAGATCGGCACCATCGTCCAGATGAATACCGGGATTCCGATCAGCAGCAACTTCGCTTCGGTCGCGACTTCGCGCAGGGTGGGGAGCTTCATCGCGACAACCGTTTCATCATGAAATACACGAGCGGCAGGACGAACGGCATCGCGCAGACGATGGAGGCCATCGCGAGCGAGAGCTGGTCGAGCCGGAGATAGCGGATGCCGAGCGTCGACAGCACATGCGTGAGGTCGGCCGGGCCGCCGCCGGTCAGGAGGTAGACGCTGTTGAAGTCGCCGAGCGTCCAGATCATCGAGAGCAGCGTGCAGGTCACGTAGAGCGTCTGCATCGACGGCCAGGTGATGTAGCGGAATTTCTGCCACCAGCTCGCGCCGTCGACCTCGGCGGCCTCGAACAGATCGTGCGAAATCGCAAGGCGTCCGGTGATCAGGATCAGCGTCCAGAACGGCAGCGATTTCCAGATGTGCACGCCGATCGCCATGGTCAGCGCGACAGTCGGATCGTTCAGCCAGTTCGGGCCGTCATCGCCGGTGAGGCTGAAGATGAAGTGGTTGACCATGCCCCATTCGGGATTGAGCATGAAGCGCACCGACAGGATGGTCGGGATCGACGGCACCGCCCAGGGCAGGATGAAGATCACCGAAAGCCATTTGATCCAGGTGCGCTGCTGCGCGAAGAAGCCGGACAGGAACAGCGCGATCAGCATCTTGATGTTAATGCCGATGACCAGGAAGATCAGGGTGTTGACCGCGGCGCGCGCGAAGATCGGGTCGTTGTAGAGCGCGACATAGCTCTCGGGATGGCGCGCCAGCCACAAGCCGTAACAGACGGGGTAGACGACGAAGGCCAGGAAGACCAGGAAATAGGGTGCGAGCAGCACGATGCCCCAGACCTGCGCGGGGGTCAGCCGCGCCGACAGGGGCGGCGAGGCTATCGCTTGATCGCCAGAGAGCGTGATCGCCATTCTTTTCGAACTCTCTTTTCGAACTCTTCAAACGAGCTGCCGGCCGCAAAATGCGGCCGGTGTTGTTTTACACCTCTCCCCGCAAAGCGGGGAGAGGCAGGATGACTTAACCCACGACCTGCTTGATGCGGGCGATGAGCTCGTCGACGGCCTTGTCGACCGGGACCTTCTCGCTCACCACCCGGTTCATCGCCTTGGCCCAGACGTTCTCGTTGTTCAGGATGGTGAACTTCCAGTTCTTGGTGAAGTCGAACGGCGCGGTGCCGCCGGTGAACTGGTTGTAGACCGCCTTGCGATGCCGGTCAGCCTGCCAGAACGGGCTCGCCTGGCTTTCCTTCGTCACCGGGAACCAGCGGCCGAGCGCGCCCTCGATGTAAGGACGGACGTTCTCTTCCTGGAGCAGGAAGCTGATGAACTGCTTGGCCTCGGCCTTGTTCTTGGCCGCGGTGAAGATCAGCCCGGTCTTGACGTCGGAACGGTAGCGGATGGTCGAACCATCGGGCGCCTTCGGGAAGGACGCGGTGATGATATCCTGCTCATAGGCCTTCTTGCCGGCTTCGCGCTGCTCCGGCGTCAGGTTCTGGTTGGTGGAGTCCTCGAACCACTTCGCCGCGATCGAGATCGTGAAGTTGTGGGTCATCACGATGGTCTTGTTGTGGAAGGCGACGTTGTTGTCTGGATCCTTCCAGGTCGTTGAGGAGGGCGGCGTGCAGCCCTTGATGTAGGTGTCGGTGTAGTCCTTCATCGCCTTGATCAGACCGTCGCGGACCTTGGGGTCGTCGACCAGGAGCTTGCCGTCGTCGTCGACGAGCTTGACGTGGTAGGCGTCCATGAAGGTGTAGAACGACTGGAAGCTATCGGTGGATTCCACGCCCATCGGCTGGCCCACGGCATAGATGCGCTGGCCGGTCGCCTTGCGGATCGCCGGCTGCACCTTGTCGCACCAGAACGACCAGTAGCCTACCCAGTCGTTCGGGATGTCGCTCTGCTTGAAGCCGGCCTTCTCCAGCATGTCGCCCCAGATCTGGACGTGCATGCTCTGCTGCTTCAGCGGGAAGCCGTAATAAGACCTCTTTTTAGCGACGTCGTTGTAGAGCTTCGAGGCCTCCAGCGTGTTCGGCACGAACCTGTCCTGGATTGGCTCCATGACGTCGGACAGGTCCTCGAGCTTGCCCTCATAGGCCCATTTGCCCTGTGCCTGCACGTTGTAGGTTTCGGCAAAGGCGACGTCGGGCACGGTGCCGGCATCGAGCGCGGCCACCGTCTTCGGAATCATGTCCTGGATCGCGTATTGCGACAATTCGACCTTGATTCCGGTCTTGGCTTCGAACTTCTTGGCAACGTCGATCAGCGCGTCGTCTTCGGCCCTGTAGAAGCCCTTGGCCCACCAAACCGTAATGGTCTTCTGCTGGGCAAACGCGGGTGCAGTGGCGGCGAACAGCCCGACCGCAGCTACCGCGAGTGAAAATGCGCCAATAACCTTAGATTTCACGTTTTTCTCCCTCAAGTCGCCGGTGTTTTAACCGGTCGGGAAAAACACTAGCGCATGGGCGGGAGCCGATCTAGCGGCATCTTGTCAGACCTAGGTCGAGGGGGATTTGGTCGCGAACAGTCTTAACGTCGCGCCATCGATCCAATCGACGCATCAATTCACGGCAATCAATTCGCGCTGCGTTGGTTGCGCGCCGCTAGTCTTGCTGCGTCACAAGACCCTGATGGTGAGGAGCCGGAGCGCGTCTCCGGACGATGCTCCGCATCGCCGGGCGAACCATGATGGCCCGGATCTCACGCGCGGCCATCCTTCGAGACGCGCGTTGCGCGCTCCTCAGGATGAGGAAAGGAATGCTTGTGACGTAGTAGCGCTAGTTGGATTTCGCGCCGTCCTTGACGCTTTCCTTCGCGTTCTCCGCGGTCGGTGCCGCCGCGGCATCGGGGGCGGCGGGCTTGGCGCCGGTGAAGCGCTCGAGCACCGAGCGCACGGCGTCGCGCGTCTTGGGATTGCGCACGGATTCGAGCAACGGCGCGGACGCCGGCGAGCGGCGGATCAGGCTTTCCGGATCGGGGAAGATCAGCGGATCGTCCCAGGGCCCCTGCACGACGAAGGGCAGCTCGAAGCCGGACGCGCCGTTCAGGCTCGCCACGCCCTTCATGTCGTATTCGCGCGTCGGCACCGAGGCGGTGCCGGTCAGCGTGATCTTCGCCGTCGGTCCCTCGATGTGGATGTCGTCGGCGGTGGCGATGCCGTCGGCGAATTTCACCGACAACGTCATGTTGTTGTAGGGCGTCGAGCCGCTGCGGAAATTGCCGCCGCCCGACAGCGGCCGCCGCTCCAGCCGCTTCAGCAGCTGCTCGGCATTGAAGCCGGAGATCGCGCCGTCGTGCCCGGTCACCGAGGCAGTACCGTCGAGCGATTGCACGAGGCCGAACGGGCTCGAGCCGGAAGCGACCAGGGACACGTTGATGTTGCCGCGGCCGGACAGCTTGTTGATGCCGAACAGCTCGGAGGTGCAGGCCTGCAGATCGACGTCGGTGAACTGGAATTGCGCCTTGACGTCGGCGACCGTGTCGGAGCGCGCGATCCCGAACGAGCCCCTGGCGATGCCGCCATAGACCTGCGCCTCGCCAACCGAGAGCGCCAGCGTGCCGTTGCGCAAATTCGCGCCGATCGCGGTGCGGCCGAGTTTCGACGGTCCGACCGTCAGCCGCGCCGCCGACAGGCGCATGTCGAGATCTGTGGTCGACAGGCCGTTGAGGTCGAACAGCTGCCTGTTCCAGTCGCGCGCGCCGCTTGCCAGCAGGCGGAAGGTGGAGATGTAGGGCGTGAAGTCGAGCGCGTCGGCTGCGAGCGTTGCCTGGAGCGTCTGCCGGCCGTTGTTGGCGTAGGTCATGACGCCCTCGGCGACGTTGCCGTCGAGCTCGACATTGACGTTGGTGAGCGCGATCGAGGCGCCCACCACGTTGGCGCGCGCCTTGAGCGCGAAGCGGCCGAAGCCGCCGCTGCCCGGCTGCGGCTGGCCGGTCCAGCGCAGCGCGTTGCGCAGGGACGGACTGTCGATGGTGAGCGTGCCTTCCATCATCGCGCTGGTGCGGTTGGCGACGCTGCCGTCGAAGGCGAGCTTGAGCGGCGGGCTGGTGATCCGCGCCTTCAGGCCCGAGCGATCGCCGGAGAGCGCTGCGACGAAATCGGAGAAGCTGATCGAGCCGTCGACGCGCTCGCCGCGCCAGTCGAACTGCCCGGTCGCGGCAAAGGAGCGCGAGATCGAGGGCCAGGCCAGCGAAAGGTCGATGTCCTCGAGCTTTTCGGTGCTGTGGCCGGCGACGTCCTCGTAGTCGAGCACGCCGTCCTGGACCCGGATCTCGGAGAACGACACCTGATTGTCGGCGCCCGGCGTCATGGTGCGCGCGATGGTCTGGATGAAGGGGGTCCAGTTGCTGTCGCCATTGGCCTCGAGGCTGACGTGGATCTGCGGCCGCAGCAGCATCAGGTCGGCGATCTCGAAGCGCTGGAGGAGGAGCGGCAGCAGGCGCAAATTCGCGGTGAGCACGTCGACATGCAGAGCCGGATCGCTGTGCCCGCCGGGGCCCTTCAGGCTGACGTCATGGAAGGAGACGTAGCTCGCCGGCAGCACTGAGATGTCGATGGCGCCAGCGACATTGAGCTCGAGCCCGGTGACGGCGCGGATCTGGCCCTCCACCGCCTTGCGCAGCGCGTCGCGGTTGATAAGCCAGGAGGTCGCGACCAGGGCGATCAGCACGATGCCGAGCAACGCCGCAATCGGCGTCCCCAGGCGCTTCATTCCTTGGGCCATCGTCAATGGCATGTCCTGATCGGGTCGTGTTGTCGGGTGCTCAACTGGCCGAGTCGGGAGCCCAACACGCTCCGCGCGCAAGTCCTTAACGTCAAGTCCCGTAACTTGATGGGTTTTCTTGTCGCTTTCAAGGCCGCGGAGGCGGTTATGCCCACGGCGTGGGCAGCCTCTACCACCGCAGCCGGGCGCGTAAAACCCCGTATCATTGACGGCTCAAGATCATTTCGCCTAATAATCCCGGCCAACAACGGGCTTAACGCCTCACACCCAAGGTTTCCCGGCATGAACAAGGTCTATCCCGACGCCAAGTCGGCTCTCGATGGCATTCTCAAGGACGGCATGATGATCATGTCGGGCGGTTTCGGCCTCTGCGGTATCGCCGAGGCGCTCTCGGACGCGATCCGCGACTCCGGCGTCAAGGGCCTGACGGTGGTCTCCAACAATGCCGGCGTCGACGGCATCGGGCTCAGCCGCCTGCTGGAAACCCGGCAGATCAAGAAGATGATCTCGTCCTATGTCGGCGAGAACAAGCTGTTCGCCCAGCAGTACCTCGCGGGCGAGCTGGAACTCGAATTCAACCCGCAAGGCACGCTGGCCGAGCGCATCCGCGCCGGCGGTGCGGGCATCCCGGCCTTCTACACCAAGACCGGCGTCGGCACGCTGATCGCCGAGGGCAAGGAAGTGAAGGAGTTCGACGGCCAGAAGTACCTGATGGAGCGCGGCCTGTTCGCTGACCTCGCCATCGTCCACGCCTGGAAGGGCGACACTGCCGGCAACCTCATCTACCGCAAGACCGCGCGCAACTTTAACCCGATGATGGCGACCGCCGCGAAGATCACGGTGGCCGAGGTCGAGCATCTGGTTCCGGCCGGTGAACTCAATCCCGACCACATCCATACGCCTGGTCTTTTCGTGAAGCGCATCGTCGAGGTCGGCACGGCCAAGAAGCGCATCGAATTCCGCAACACCCGCCCGCGCCCGGCAGCTTGAGCGCATGATCCGGAAAAGTGGAGACCGGTTTTCCGGCAAGATCACGCGCAACTAAGGACTACAGGAGAATAAGATGGCCTGGA